>JANPIY010000057.1:0-5447 GCA_031425255.1 Planctomycetota bacterium | reverse complement strand
AGCAACACCGCGCTCGGCCTCGGCGGCACGGTCACGGTCGGAACGGCCAGCGGTTGCCAGCTGAGCCTGGAGACCGATGGGCTGGCGATCGCCAACCCGATCATCATCGCCGGGGGTGGGGTGGCGGGACAAGGCGCGGTGAACTTCACCGGGACCACCAACGCGGTCTGCAGTGGAGGAGTCAGCATCACCGCCAATACCGCGGTGGGCGGTCATTTCGGCGCAACCGGCGTTGGGACCCTGCGCTTGACCGGCGTGATCACCTCGAGTGTGACCAACGTGGTCTATCGCGTCGGCAGAGTTGAGGTCACCAATACCGGCAGCAGCTACGCGTCCGGCAATGCGACCGAATCCCGGCTGCTGCTGGGCGCGGACAACGCCCTGCCGACCACCGCCGCGGTGGCGCTGGGAGCCAATGGCGCCTCGACCCTCGATCTCGTCGGCTTTCACCAGACCGTGACCGCTTTGACGCGGGTGGCTACGACCGCCAACGTCACCAGTCTGGTGGGAACGCCGACGCTGACGTGTGCCATCGCCAGCACGAACACCTACGACGGCAGCATCACCGGTACCGTGGCGCTGACCAAGACCGGGGCCGGCACGTTGACCCTGGCGGGGACCAGCACCAACAGCGGTCCCACCAACGTGAATGCGGGCACCCTGCTGGTGAATGGCAATGCGGGCGGTGCCGCGGGGGCGGTGGCGGTGGCCAGTGGTGCGACGCTGGGAGGCACCGGCACCATCGGTGGAGCGGTGACGGTGGCTAGCGGCGCGACACTCTCCCCGGGATCCGCGAGCGCGGCGACGCTCACCATCAGTGCGCCCAACACCGCCTTGGATCTGGGCGGCGGGAGCAGCTGCGCCTGGACCATCGGCACCACCAGCGATCGCGTCGCCTGCACCGGGGCCAACGCCAACATCAACCTGGGCGGGGCTCTGGTGATCAGCGCTGGCAGCGGCTTCACCACCGGCGTGCACACGCTGATGACCTTCACCGGTACTGGCAGTGGATCCTTCAGTTCGCTCTCGCTCCCAGCGGGCTACACCGGCGCCGTCAGCATCGACAATGCGACCACGCGCTCGGTCCTGCTGACCATCGATCCGCTGAACACCGGCCTGACCGTGGCCCAGGGCGGTGCGGTGGTGGCCCTGACCAGCAACCTGATGTACGGCCAGGAGGGTTCGACCTCGTCCCAGATCGTCTACACCCTGCAGGCGGCACCGCTCCACGGCACGCTGCGGCGGAACCTCATCGCGCTGGGTGCGAGCAGCACCTTCACCCAGGCCGATATCGACAGCCAGTTGATCAGCTACGAACACGGCGACCTCGTCGATGCCAGCGACAGCTTCCAGGTCTCCATTGCTGGAAACGGCGGTGCGATCGCGACGGCGACGGTGACCGTGACGGTTGGTGGCACCGGGCTCGCCAGTGGCCTGTTGGCCTACCTGCCTTTCGAGCAGACGAGCGGCACCAGCGCGCCCGATGTCACGGGCATCTATAACGGCACCGTCGACGGCAGCGCGGTGTGGTCGGCCGGGCAGCTGGGCAATGCGCTGACCTTCAACGGCTCGACCACCTACGTGCAACTGCCCTCGGGCATGTCCGACTTCACCGGTGGCCTGACCATATCGGTCTGGGCCAGGCCGACCGCCCTCAGCTCCTGGGGGCGCTTCATCGATTTCGGCAACGGTACGGCAGCCAACAATCTGATGTTCGGCCGCTCGGGCACCTCGGCCGATCTCAATTTCAACATCTATACGGGAGCGAGCCAATCCCCCGTCACCGATGTCGGCGCCATCACCAACAATGCCTGGCACCACTACCTGGTGAGCGTCACCGGTGCCGGCGTTAGCTCGCGTTTCAAGAATGGCACCCAGCTCGGTGGCGCTATGACCCAGACCGTCATCCCCAATGTCACTCGAGCATTGAATTTCATCGGTCGCAGCAACTGGGCCGTCGATTCCTTCTATCAAGGGCAGATCGACGAAGTGCGCATCTACAACCGCGCGCTGAACGTTGGCGAGTCCAAGCTGCTGTCGCAGCAAGCCGCACCAATCTCCGCCAGCCTTGATGGCGACACCCTGGTCTATGCCGGGACCGGCGCCCTGGTGGCGCTCGACGTCGGAAACGATGCCACCATCAGCGATGGCGATGATCTCCACCTGAGCAGCGGTCATCTGCTGGTGCATGACAGCAACACCTCCGCCAGTGCAACGCTCGGTATCGCCACCAGCGGCGGCATCACCACCAGCGGCGCGAACGTGCTGTTCGGCGGGAATGTCATCGGCGCGGTCGATGCCACGCTGAACGGCGTAGCCGGTGCGGATCTGAGGATCGTCTTCACCACCCGCTATGCCACGCCGGCGGCGATCCAGGATCTGGTCCGCGCCCTGCGCTTCAGCGACACGGTACCGGTGCAGCGAAGCTTCAGCATCACCATCAGCGATGGCATGCTGACACCCGTCCCGGCCATCGTGACCATGACCGCCAGCAGCGCCCTGAGCGTGACCACCAACTCTGGTCTGAACCTCGCGGCCGGAACCAGCGCCGCCTTTTCCGCTGCAAGCCTGAGCGCGACCAGCACGGTCGGGCAGACCACCACCCAGATCACCTACACGCTGGTGGCCGCGCCCAGCCATGGCCGCCTGCGTCACTCCCTGGGCGCCATCGCCACCAGCGGCACCTTCACCCAGGCCGACATCGACAGCGGGCTGATCAGCTACGAACACGGAAACCTCGGCAACCTCAGCGACAGCTTTCAGATCACCATCAGCGATGGCGCGGGGAATACGGCTGGCCAGTCGCTGGTCACCATCAGCTGTACGGGCAGCGGATTGGGGAATGGGTTGGTGGGCTACTGGCCGCTCGATGACGGCAGCGGCAATAGCGCGGTCGATCGCAGCGGCAACCGCTCCACCAGCACCCTCTTCAACGCCCCAACCTGGGCCGCGGGGAGGATCGGCAGCGCGCTGACTTTCGACGGTAGCACCCAGTACGGCAGCATCGCGCGGCCGGTGCAGGATGATTTCACCATCATCACCTGGTTCAGATCGACCGCGACGGGCGCCGGTGGCAGCGGCAGTGCCTGGTTCAATGGATCGGGACTGATCGATGGTGATTTCCCCTTCACGGTAAATGACTTCGGTCTGGCCTACGCCGGTGCGGGCTATGTCATCTCCGGTGTCAGCACTCCCGAAATCAGCATCCAGCAGGGCGCCGGCTATAATGACGGGGCCTGGCATCAGGCGGCTATGACCCGCTCGCGCACGACACGTGTGATGTCGTTGCGCGTCGATGCCAATGCCGCGGTCACAGCGCTGGGGAATGGCAATGCCCTTTCCGCGTCGTCATCGCTCACCTTCGCGCGTCGCCAGTCGGGTGGCAATTTTTTCAACGGCAGCCTGGACGACATCCGCATTTACAACCGGGTGCTGACCAGCGAGGAACTGACGGCCTTGCACCAGGGGACCAGCGACGTGGCGCCGGTGCTCGCCAACCTGCAGGGCGACAGCGTCATGGTGGATGCGGCCAACACGCCGTTCGCCATCGATAGCGATACGCCGGCAACGGTCAGCGATGCCGACGACCTGCTCTTCAGCGGCGGCTACGTGCTGGCGGAGAACGTCACCGGCGGCACCAGCACCACCTTCTCCATCGCCACCGTCGGGCTGATCAGCACCAGCGGCACGACCGTGAGCTACAACGGCGCGCCTATCGGCGTCATCGACAGCACTCTCACGGGTGCGGCTGGTGCGTCGCTCAAGGTGCTGATGACCACCGGCGCAGCGGATGCGACCGCCGTCAGCGCCCTGGTCCAGGCCCTGCGCTACGCCGATGCCACCGCGCTGCCGGCCGATCGCACGCTGCGGGTGACGGTTTCAGATGGAGTGGTCACCGCCAGCGCCACCACCACCGTCGTCGGCGGGCTGATCGTGGTCGCCAATACCGGAGTGACGGTCGCTGCCGGTGCGACCGTGACGGTCGAAGGGGCGGCCCTTACGGTCGGCCAATCCAGCGCGACCACGGCGCAGGTGGTCTATACGCTGAGCGCGCTCCCGACGCGGGGCTTCCTCCGCAAGAATCGCGTCGCGTTGGCGATGAACGACACCTTCACCCAGGCCGACATCGCCAGCAACCAGATCAGCTACGAGCACGGCGATCTCGCGCTCACTAGCGATGGCTTCCAAGTGACTATCGCGGGCGTCAACGGTGCGACCATCGGCGCCACCAGCGTGGCCATCACCGTCGCTGGCACCGGCTTGGCGCTCAAACTGCAGGCGCGGTGGGGCATGGACGAGGCGAGCGGCACCGTGGTCGGCGACGCGGCCGGCACGAACACCGGTACCGCTCTCAACGCCACTCGGATCAGCGGGCGCCTCAACGGCGGTCTCGGCTTCGCCAGCAACGCTGAGGTCAACGCCGGTAATGCCGCCGCGCTGCGTCCCGCCACCACCATCTCGGTGAGCGCCTGGTTCCGCGCCACCTCCACCGGCTACCAGTCCATCCTACGGCACAATGGGCATTTTACCGCCCTGCAGACCACAGACACCGGCACCGCCCAGGTGGCGTATTGGCCAGGAGGCGTGCTACGATTCGCCGTGTTCCCGTGGAACGGCGTTTGGAACGATGGCGCCTGGCATCATTACACGGCCACTTACGATTCCGTCGACAGTGTGCGGGTCTTCTTCGATGGAACGCTCACCTACTCAAACACCACCTTTACCGGAGCGCTCGCCACTACCACCACCGCGCCTTTCATGATGGGGGGCACCGAGGGTGGTAGCGAACGATACAGCGGCTCGCTGGACGACGTCCGGGTCTACGACCGCGTATTATCCCCGGGTGAGGTCCGCCTGCTCGCTGAGCAGGCGATGCCGGTGATCACCAACCTGGGCGGTGACGCTCCCTCGTACACCGAGGACACCGCCCCCGTCGCACTCGATACCGGTGCGGCTGCCAATAGCAGCGATACCGATGACCTGACCTTCGCCGGCGGCTATCTGCTGGTGGACGGCACCAACAGCACCGCCGACGACGTGCTCAGCATCGCCGACCTCGGCACCGGCGCCGGCCAGATCGAGGTCAGCGGCGCGGTGGTCAGCTACGCTGGCGCGGTGATCGGCGCCATCGATGCGAGCGAGCACGGAGCAGCCGGCGCCGACCTGCGCATCGCCTTCACCACCAGCGCGGCGACCCCCGCGGCAGTGGGCGCCCTGCTGCGGGCGCTACGTTTCGCTAACACCAGCCAGGTCCCGGCCGTCGGAATGCGCACGCTATTCGTGACGTTGCAGGACAACACCTTCGCCAGCGCTCCCGCCGCCGTCAGCGTCACCGTGGTGGGCGTGAATGACCCGCCCGTGCTCGCCGCGATCGAGGGCACGACCCTGACCTACACCGAGAACGATGCGGCGACACTGATCACCGCGACCACGACGGTAGCGGACGC
>JANPIY010000056.1:0-1730 GCA_031425255.1 Planctomycetota bacterium | reverse complement strand
CCGAAACGCCGGTGGACCGCCGTCAGATGCCGCGAGTCCATCGCGACGTGGCCCCATTCGGGTGGCAGGATGGACTCGGTGGCGAAGTTTCCGCCGCTGAAGAAATGGCGGATGCCGTGTTTGTTCGCCAGATGGTAGAGCGCGGCGAAGAAGGCATGATCCTGCGGGATGTCCTGATTGGCGACGGACGCGCGCATGAAAGCGAGTTGCAGGTCACGCATCTCCTCCCAGTCGATCACCTCGGTGAACAGATCGATCTCCAGGCGCTTGACCAGCAACTCGATGTTGCGGACCGACACCTCGCTGTTCCACCCTCCATCCACGTGAATGGCGAGCATCCGCAGATCGGGGTAGTCCCGGCGCAAGCGGAAAGCGAGATAGGCGCTGTCGATACCACCGCTGATGCCGATGATGACATCGTAGTCCTTGCCCCGACCGCAGTCCTTGGCCCTGCGCACCAGGGCATCCAGCTTCGCCCGCCCTGACGTGTCGGGGAACCAGATCGATTTGCCCTCTTCCGCCGCTTTGGTGCATCTGGTGCAGCGCCCGTCGAGAAAGGTGATGCCCGGATCAGAGGTGTCCATCACGCAGTTAGTGCATTGCTGATACATCTTCTCGCCTCATGCCAAGTGAAAGCCCGGCGAACGCTTCTGCCAGCGACGCCTGGTCAGGATAGGTGATGAGGACCGCGCGGTGCTTGCCATGCAGCACGAAGATCGAACCTCCCGCGACCGCGTCCGCACCGCCCGCTATGGCCGTACGGAGGTGGCCGACCTCGCCTGCGCCGCCGCAGATGATGAACGGGACCCTGATCTGGGGCGCGAGCATGCGGATGAGGCGCTCATCGTATCCCTGCTGCATGCCGTCGGTATGCACGCAGTTGATGAGGACCTCGCCGAAACCCGCCTCCTGGCAGGCGCGCAGGTGATCATTGAGCGCCACCTTCGCCTTCCGCGTTCCCCGGTCCACGGTCGGATGGTATCCGCCCATGAAGCCCTTCTTCACGTCCACCCCCAAGACGATGCTCTGGGAACCGAATTGCTGCACGGCCTCACGGATCCAGGCCAGATCGCCATGGGCAGCGGTGTTCACGATCACCTTTTCGACGCCGAGAGAGAACAACCTCTCCATATGCTCGACCTTCGCGACCCCGCCTCCATAGGCCAGTGGCATGAAGCACTCTCCGGCACATTCCCGGATGAGATCGTAATTGGGTCCCTTGCCGGTGGCCGATGCCGTGATGTCGAAAAGGACGAGTTCGTCCACGTTCTTTTCGTTGAATATCCTGATCGCGTTGAGCGGGTCGCCAACGTAACGGCTGTCGCCAAAGCGGCGGGTCTTCACCAAGCCGCTCCCGGCGAAGAGCAGGACCGGGATGACGCGGATCTTCAGCATGGGTCAGCGCGCAAGAAATTCCCCATCAGCCACAGGCCGTAGCGATGGCTCTTCTCTGGATGGAACTGGGCGCCGAATACGTTCCCCTGCTGCAGGCTGGCCGTGACCTTCACCGAACCGTGCGTCGCCGTCGCGGTCACGACCTGGGCATCTCGCGCGACCACATGGTAGGTATGGACGAAGTAGAACCTGGGTGCGGGCATGTCTCCGGCGTAAAGACCGCTCCGGCTGTTGATGTCGACCTCATTCCACCCCATATGCGGCAACTTGTAGCGTACGAGTTCCTCCGCGCTGAGCGGAATGCGGCGGGCTCGGCCAGCGATCAGGCCGAGGCC
>JANPIY010000055.1:0-7415 GCA_031425255.1 Planctomycetota bacterium | reverse complement strand
CCAGGCGAGGCGACTGACCGAGGTGCTCGTGAATCCATCGCTCCCGGTCACTTGAATGGCGTATACACCCGGACTGGGAAAGGTTGCGGTGATCTCCACACCTGTCGTCCCCGACAACCGCACGGCCCCTCCTGCGCTGATGTTCGCTGCCAACGGGCTCATCTCGTCGCGCACCTGCCTCCAAGTGAATGTCAGCTCGGAATCCACGGGGAAACCAATGGCTTTCACGCTTTTGCGTGTGCTTGCCGGCATACCTTCCGGTTCTCCGAGCTGCTGGATGGCACGCTCCTCGGTCAGCGCGAGGGTCGGCTGCGTAGCGATGAGGCGAGACTGTGTCACCGGCGGTGTGCGGACACGATCCTGGGTGGGCGTGTGGGCTCCCTGTCGAGGTGCTATGGTCGCCCACGTCACCGCACAAATTAATACCACGGCTGCGAACCCTCCAGCCATCACCATCGGCGTTCCCACCGTGGTCCCGCCGGCCGCTGGGGCCGCGCTAAGAGTCGCCTTCGCTGGAGAAACGAGCAATTCCTTGAGAGACGCGACATCCAATCGACCAGTGAGCATTGGCAGTTCCACGAGCAGTGCCGGCACTGCCACCGAGTGCAATGTTGTCGCCGGCAAATGTTCGCGAAGACGTTCGATCCCGCGATAAACGCGCATTTTTATTGCCGCAACGCTGCACCCGTAAGACACGGCGAGGGTAGCGAAATCGATGCCTTCGATGACATGCAAAACCACAGCCGTACGTTGTTCCTCTGGCAGTCTGGCGAGCGACTGGCGAATGTCAGCGGCGACTTCTGGGTCCATCGCAACATCCTCAACCGGTGCCGCACGTTCGTGAGTTCCAGTCAGGCGTACCACGCGCTGGCTGCGCTGGCGTCGATTCCATTTGAGACAAGCGTTGGCGGTGACGCGCATCACCCATCCCCAGGCTCCAGCGTCTGGATCACTCCCCATCGGCTGGAAGCGCACCGCTCCATCGCGGATCTGGAGCCACGCCTCCTGAAGAGCGTCCTGCGCTGCATGCACATCCCCGCACAGCCGGCGCGCCAACCGCTCAGTGGCTGGTCCACAGCGTTCCATCAGAACCGACCATGCCACCCGGTCTTGGCTGGTAGCTAGGCGCTGCAATGCATCGGCTATCCCATGTCGGTCTTTGTGCATTGCCATCGCCCGAAAGTCCGGGGCGGAGAGAAAAGTAACAGGAAATTACGCTTCACCTGCATTTTGAACGCAAGCCTGTGTCAATGTGATGGTTGAAGTATGCCTGAAAAAGCAGGCACGCCTCAGTAATCTGCCTCTACCTCGATAGCGGTAAGGGATGAGACCCCTTCAGGCACCCACCACGTCGGACGGTTCGCCACCTTGGAACAGTCGTCTATGCGACCACCAGGAGACCGGCTGCCTCTTGCAGGCGCCAAGCAGAGCGAGCCCGCGTCATGAATGCGCAAAGACGCCCATGCGGTCCGCCTAGACGAATCACCGCCTACGACAAAAGTCCATCAAGCTCGCCCGTAGAGTCGGCGAACGACTCCACCTGAACGCCCAAGCAGCGGAGCATCGAGACGTAGAGGTTGGCCAAGGGAGATTTGGGCTTGGCTGAGATATGCCGGCCCGCCTTGATCATTCCGCCACCGCGACCGGCAAGAAGGATCGGCAGATTCGTACTCTGGTGGGTGCCCCCATCGTTGAGGGCACCCGCCCAGAAAACCACGCTATTGTCGAGCAGGCTTCCATCCTGTTCCTTGATGGACTTCATCCGCTCCAAGAGGTAAGCGATCTGGTCGGTCTGCCACAAACAGATGCGCCGGTATTGGTCAAGCTTCTCCGGACTTTGCGTGTGGTGCGAGGCTTCGTGCTGGGTCGTATTCACCCCCTCGATGAATGAGTAGTTCATGTCGTTACGTTCATGCGCAAACATGAAAGTCGCTACTCGCGTAGAATCGGTCCAGAATCCCAACACCGCAAGGTCAAGCATCAGACGCAGGCGTGCCGTATGATCTCGGCCATCGAAAGCCGTCACCATGCCTCCGATCTGTCCGACCGCCTTGCTCGCCGCAGGGTCGACTCGTCGCTGTTTACTGGCCTCTTTTATTTCGCGCTCAAGTTGTTTTTCAACGTCGCGCACCGAGGTCAGGTACTCATCGAGTTTACGCCGGTCAGCGATGCTTGCCTTGCGGCGAAGTGACTGTGCTTCGCCCAGGGCATAATCGATTACACTCCTCTGGTCGGCCTCCGATAAGGCCATGGCCACAGCACCTCCCCCAGCGGGGCGGGCAGCCGGGCTACGGAATAGACGATTGAATGCGCGTTTGGGATCGATCTCGTTCGGGACCGGAGTGAACGGGGAGCTCCATGAGAGCTGATTGTTGTACACGCGAGACCAGCCTGAATCGCTGCCGCCATACGGTGCTTCCATGCCCAAATTGAAGGACGGGAAACGCGTCACCGCGGCGGTGCAGCGCGCCGCGAGTTGGTCCAGTGACACGCCGCCGACATCGAGGTCGGCGCCCGACGTTTTTTTCATCACTGTACCAGTCCACAGGTTGCCCTCATTGGCATAGTGGGCGATGGGATGCGCAACGGCAGCCTTGTTCATCAAGTTATGCATCAGCGTGATATCGCTGAAGTGCGGTTGCAGCGCAGCTAGAATGGGCTTGAACGACGGCTTACCGTCCATCTGCCCAATGCCCCATTCCTTGGAATACGTGCCGCACGGCATGTTGATCATGAACAGGCGCACGGGTTTGGCGGGGGGCTTGAATTTTGGAGTGACCATTCCATCACCCTCATCGCCAAAGGCAGGCTTCATGATATCCAGGAGAGGCAGAGCGATCGCGACTCCGAGTCCACGCAAACAGGTCCGACGTGAGATGGCCCAGGATGATGTGCTCATGGTGAAACTCCAGGTGTGGCCACTCGCGCCGTTGGCGCAGGCATGACGTTGGGGGTGCGTGAGAAGCGGAACGGAAGACTGAGGGCGACTTCGCGGATGAGAGTCTGCGCACGGAACTCTTCCGCCGACAAGGTGCGCGCAATCTGACGAATGGTGGTGCGGTCGTACCGCGCGATCTGGCGACCCAGCGCATACACCAACATGCGCTCGATCACCGTCTGCATGATACGATCACGCCGGGCATGAAGCAGGCGCTTGAGCTGCTGCGGACCATCGAAGGATTCCCCACTCGGCATGGTGCCAGTCGTGTCGAGTGCTTCGCCCAGATCGCCGCGAGTACGCCAGCGTCCGATCTCATCGAAATTTTCCAGGCCAAACCCCAGTGGATCAATGCGTTCGTGACAACTTTTACAATTGGGGTCGTCACGATGACGCTCCAGTCGCAGGCGTAGCGGACCGACATTCGGCTTTCCGTCCTCAGCTTCTGGCAATGGCGGTACGTTGGGCGGTGGCGGAGGCGGCGGATAGGAAAGCAGTTCCTCGAGAATCCATTTGCCGCGCAGCACCGGGCTCGTGCGAGCCGGCCGCGAGGTAATCGCCAAGACGCCGGCCATGGTGACCAATCCCCCGCGCTGTCCGCCGGTGATCGCCACGCGAGTGAACCGATCACCCGAGGCCCCTGAGAGTCCATAGTGATGAGCCAATTCGCCGTTCACATACACGTAATCGCAATCGATGAGATCCGTCAGCGGCCCATTGCGGGTCAGGAGTTGCTGGAGAAATGCCGTCGGCTCCCGCATCATCGCGTCACGCAAGCTGGTGGTGTAACCACGTATGAGCTTTGGGTCCGGGCCTAGGCCCGATGCGAGTGCATCCGTACCCAGCCACTGGCCCATGAAATTGCGGACAAGAATTTCCGACTTCGGATCTGCCAGCATGCGTGCGACCTGCGCAGCGATCACCTCCGGTCGAGTGAGCGAGCCATCTTCGGCGGCCTGGAACAACACATCGTCTGGCATGGTTGACCACAAGAAATACGACAACCGATTGGCCAGATCGTGTGGCGATAACGCGGTGGCCACATGACCAACCCGAGTACTTTCAATGCGGAACAGGAAATGCGGCGACGACAACGATGCTGCGAAGGTCAGTCGAAGCGCATCATCATGCGCTATGCTGCGCTTGACCGCTCGGTCATAAATCTTCAGGAGGGCCTGGACTTCACCTCTGGGCACCGGCCGCCGCCATGCGCGCGGCAGAAATGACTGCAATGATGCCTCTGCGGCCTTGCGTCGCGTGACCGGGGTCACCTGACCCTTCTTGTCTTTTTCAGGCAGGGTCCAATGCAAACGTTCGGGCGATGTCTTCTGCACCAATGCGAGCGTGACCTCCAACACCCGCTCCATGAGCAGCGGCGAGACATAGAGTGTATCAGATTGGTTTTCGAATGACCCAGATCCGCCTGCGTTATCTGGCGGAAACGACTCGGCATGATCACCTGTGACACCGAGCAGGTCGGTGATGGTGCGATTGAACTCCACACGTGTCAGGCGATGCGTGGTGACCCACCCCGGATCGTTCGGTGTCTCGCCACCTGGACCGTCCAGCACCCGATCAATCCACTCGATCAAGCCGTCCCGTTCCGTGGACGTCGGCTGAGCTTTTTGCGACGGCGGCATATCGTTTGCGGCGAGGGCGTTGCGGACGGCCTCCCATGCGTCATGAGACGCGGCATCGGTGCGCGCCACGCTCAACAGGTCAAAGTCGCCTTTATGTTTCTCCGCGGAATGACATTCCACGCAGTATCGTTGTAATAGGTCGCGCACCTCCTGTTCTCCCGCTGGAGTGGAGTGCTCAGCCGCATCGGCGCCGAGTGCGATGCAAGACAGCGCCAACGCCTGCAGCGCTAGTGACGGGAAAGAGATCACCGATCTCGGTAACAGTGCAATGACCATGGACCTTCTGACCTCCACCGCAGCGGCATGCTGCCTGAGCAGGAGATTCACTCCCTTGAATCCCGGGTGCCTCTAGAAGTAACAAGCATTTTGACGCCGACGTCACCCCCTGGAGCTGGCAGGTCACATGCTCCTATCGTCACATCGCTTAGTGTCACGATTCCCAAATCTCGATGCGCATCTGACTGGATGTTGGAACGTGCAGCCACTGCAGACAGCTCGCCCGCTGAGCGCGTCCACCAAATTCACGAAGGATCGCTCCCGATCATCTGAAAGAGCGCAGAATTTCACCTTTATCGCCAGCATTCGTTTTCAGACCTTGTTCGAACCTTGCTGTGCTGACAACGTTTTCGGAGGTCAGGCGAAATACTCACAGGTCTGACCACATGATAGCTCTGCCATGATGAGAATTTTACTCTGCGCTATTTTCTCTGTTCAATTCGTTAGTGGGGCGGATGTCAGTCTTGCACCGTTGTTTTGCGATCATGCAGTGCTGCAGCGTGATCGACCTGTTCCGGTATGGGGATCCGCGGATCCCGGCACACCCGTCACAGTGAGATTCGCAAAGCAGAGTAAGCACACTCTCTCGAGCGAACAGGGCGTGTGGCGAGTGTGGCTCGATCCACTTCCTGCTTCTGCCACACCGCAGACGCTCACAGCCAATGCGTTGACCGTGGTCGATGTCCTGGTTGGTGACGTGTGGCTTTGTAGTGGGCAGTCCAACATGGAATGGGCGCTTGCCCGCAGTGCCGGTGGTCCCGAAGCCGTCGAGCATGCGGAGAATCCGCTCCTGCGTCTGTGCCTCGTCCCGCACAACAGTCAGCGCGCTCCTGTGAGCACGGTTGCTGCCGTCTGGACGTACCCCAGCCCCCGATCGGTGCGCACGTATTCTGCCATTGCTTACTGGTTTGGTGACAAGTTGCAGCGTGAGCTGGGGGTGCCGATCGGCATCATCAATAATTCTTACGGCGGCACGACCATCGAGGGATGGATGCCCAGCGAGTCGCTCGCACAGGGACCTTGGCCACAGGACAAGCGCACGGACCAGGCCCTGGCGTTCGCCGACTATGAAAAACGCAAAGAGACGATGCTGCCGGCCATGGCGGCCTATGAATCCGCGAAGACCACCGCGCGCGCCCAAGGGCAGCCGGCGCCGCCGTTCCCCGCCGGCTGGCCAGGCGATTTCCGTGGCCCGTCGACCCTCTGGAATGGCATGGTCGTTCCTCTCGTTCCTTACGGCCTACGGGGCGTTCTCTGGTACCAGGGGGAGTCGAATGCTTATGTGGGCATAGCCCACACTTACCACCAGCTGCTGCCGGCACTTATACGTGACTGGCGTCAGGCCTTCGCCCAGGACAACTTGCCCTTCATCGTTTTCCAGTTGGCGAGAAACCGCGACCCCCAACACGACGTCAATGAGCCCAGTGGTATCGCGGAAGTTCAGGAAGCGCAGCTCATGGCGACACGCGCCATGCCGTTCACGACTCTGGTGGTCACCACCGATCTGGGCGAAAAAGATGTTCATTACGCGACCAAGGAACCCGCTGCCAAACGCGCCGTCCAGGTCGCGCTGCAGCTGGTCTATGGGCGGACCGCTGCGGTTGGTGGGCCGACCATGGACCGCTTCAGCTGCGATGGTGGGCGAGCGATCATCAAATTCATCCAAACCACTGGCGGCCTTAGGGCGGCGGATAACACGGTGGATGGATTCCTCATCGCCGGTGATGATCGCGTCTTCCACGCCGCCGACGCGCGCATTGATGGCGATACGGTCATTGTCGAGAGCCCCGCGGTTCGCCACCCCGTCGCGGTACGATACAGCTGGGGTGATTTCCCCCCTGTGACTTTGTTCAACGGTGCAGGCTGGCCGGCGGGGCCGTTTCGGACCGACACCTGGCCATTAGCGACTAGCGCCCGCAAACCCTAAGTTTTTCTACGCTCAGCAGGACAATGCGATGCCATCACATATTTCAATACTCTTCCTCATCATTATCAATGTTCTCCCGGCGACGGCGGCAGAACTGCGGCTTCCCCGGTTGTTCAGCGATCATGCGGTGCTCCAACGCGACTGTGCTGTTCCCGTATGGGGATGGGCAGCGCCCGGCGAAACGGTGGTGATTGAATTCGCTGGCCAGCGACACAGCGCAGTCACAGCCAGTGATGGCCGATGGCGCATTCGCCTCGACCCGATGTCTGCCAGCAGCGACGGTCGTCCACTGACGGTGCGAAAAGTGGACGGCAGCGTGCCGCATATCATCTCCGATGTTCTGGTTGGCGAGGTCTGGCTTGCGTCGGGGCAATCGAACATGGGTACGCCCGTCTCCAGTGCGCATAATGCCGCTGAGACGCTGGCATCATCAGCCGACGACGGACTGCGGATTTTCACGGTCAAAAGAGCCACCGACGCTGTCGCCCGGGCAGATGTGGACGGGGCCTGGGAGGCTGCCACACCAGGCAGCGCCAAAGCATTCTCCGCCGTGGCCTACTTTTCCGCACGGGAGCTGCGCTCACGCCTACGCTGTCCGGTAGCGGTGATCCATGCCTCATGGGGCGGAACGCCA
>JANPIY010000054.1:0-2572 GCA_031425255.1 Planctomycetota bacterium | reverse complement strand
CGCGACGTTCAGCGGCTTCGCCCTCGCGCATGCCGCGCTGCGCCCGAGCCGGGGTCCGTTGCTGTACCGTGTCCTGATCGCCAGCGGCCTGGTGCTGCTGGCGGTGGCGATGGCGCGGCCGCAGGCCGGACGCGCCGTCATCGAACGCGAGCAGGCCGGACGCGATCTCCAACTGGTGATCGACCTCTCGGGCAGCATGCAGGTCGATGACCTGGTGGATGAGAAAGGTCAGCGCATGGATCGCCTCGCCGGGGTCATGCAGGCCGCCAAACGTTTCGTCGGCAATCGGCCCAACGATCGCCTCGGTCTGGTATTCTTCGGCGACCGCGCCCTGACCTCCTGCCCGCTGACCTACGACCACGAGACCGTGGTGCAGTTCATCGATCGCACCGAACGCCAACAGCGTTCGCTGTGGAACTCGGGCCACGAGAAGGGCCTGCTCGGCAACGCCACCAACCTCGGACTCGGCCTGGGCGCCGCGCTGCGCGGCCTGAAGGATCCGTTGTCCAAAGGGCGCGCCATCATCCTGGTCACCGACGGCGCCGATTCGCGCGAGCTGCCCGGCTGGGTCGATCCGGTCGAAGCCGCCCGCCACGCCCGCGCCACCGGGGTCAAGGTCCACGGCATCGGCGTCGGCAACGCCAACGGTACGCGCAGCGTGCGCGACGCCTTCGGACGCCTGCGCATCGATCGCCTGCCGGGCTACCTGCAACCCGACATGGGACGCCTGGAAACCATCGTCGCGCAGGCCGACGGCAAGGCCTTCCGCGCCAACGATCGCGAGGGCCTGGACCAAGTCTTCGCGCGTATCGACGAACTCGAACCGACGCCGCGCACGGTGCGCGTACGCGAAGACTACGCCGACCGTTTCGCCTGGCTGCTGGCGCTGGGCACGGCGCTGATCGGACTGGCGCTGGCGTTGGAACCACGGCTGCGGGGGGTCGTTTGAAGAACGTCCGATGTCCGATGTCCGATGTCCGATGTCGCGTATACGACGTGACGCCTGACCAATTACCCTCCCCGTCGCTGACGGGGCGCCTCGAATCACCGCTGACCCGTCGCACTCGAAGGAAATCGGACATCGGACATCGGACATCGGACCCATGACTTGGTCTCACCCCCACCTGCTCTGGCTGCTCCTCGCCCTGGCTGGTCTCGCCATCCTGGCGCTGTGGTGGCGCCGCAACGCCCGGCGCGCGCGTGCCGGCGTCGGCGCGGGCGTGCCGCACCTGACGGCGGGAGTGGCGCGTAAACGCGAGGTGCTGCGGGCGCTGCTGCTATGGGGTGGCCTGGCGCTGTTGGTGGTCGCCCTCGCCGGGCCGCGCTGGGGAGCGCGCGACGAGATCCAATCGCAGCAGGGAGCCGACGTCCTGCTGGTGATCGACTGCAGCCGCTCGATGTTGGCCGATGACCTCTATCCCAATCGTCTGGAGGCGGCACGGCGCAAGGCCATCGACCTGCTGCGCATCGCCCCGGAGACCCGTCTCGCGCTGATGCCCTTCGCCGGCGTGGCGGTGCTGCGCTGCCCGATGACCGGCGATCATTCGGCGATCGAGCTGATGCTGCAGGATTGCACCCCAGAGCTGTTCCCGGCCGAGAACGGCTACCAGGGCACCGCCATCGGCGAGGCCATCCAGTCAGGCCTGCGCCTGCTCGGCAAACAGGCGGATCGTGGGCAGTCGGTGCTGGTGATGAGCGACGGTGCCGACGATGACAAGGCCGCGGTGGATACCGCAGCAGCTGCCGCCAAGGCGCTGGGCGTGCCAATCTACGGCCTGTTCTTCGGTGATCCCGAACGCGAGGTCACGGTCAGGATCGACGGCAAGGAACAGGTCATGACCTCCGACCGCTCGACGCTCGACACCCTCGCCAGCGCCACCGGCGGCCTGTGCGTGAATGCGCGCGGCGACCCCGAAGACATGCGCGTCATCCATGACCACCTGCGCACCCACGTGGTGCAGTTGCCGTGGGAGGAACGCCGGCGCCTGGTCCAGAGCGAGCGGTACCAGTGGCCGCTGCTGCCGGCGATGGTGCTGATCATGCTGGGCATGCTGGTGCCCACGCGCAGGAGCCGCACATGAAGCCGCTGATCCTCATGCCGATGCGCTGGGCGCTGGCGACGCTGCTGGTCCTGTGCTCCAGTCTGCCTGCGCTGCCGGCCGCCGATCCCTGGGCCATCCTCAACGACGCCGCCGATGACGAGCCGCTGGTGGCGCAGAAGCGGCTCGAAGGCCTGCTGCTGGAACAGCCCTCGTTCTATCCGGCGCATTTCAATCTCGGCCTCGTGCTGATGGACAGCGACCGCGATGGCGCCGCCAGCCACTTCGACAGCGCGACCGCCAGCCCGTCGCCGGAACTGGCGCACGATGCCTGGTACAACCTCGCCTTGGTGCGTTGGCGCCAGGGCCGGCTGGAGGACGCGCTGGCGGCCGCGGCCAAGGCGCTCGCGCTCGACGGGGCGAATCCCGACACGCTCACGCTGCGCGATGAACTCCGCCGCGTCGCGATCTATCGCGCCAACGAGGCACGCAAAAAAGCCGAGGCGGAGGCGCGCAAGCTGCGCCTCGCGGTC
>JANPIY010000053.1:0-4092 GCA_031425255.1 Planctomycetota bacterium | reverse complement strand
CGCCTCGCAGGGTTTCACCAAGCTCCCCGACAACACCGTCCCGATCACCGACCTGGCGGTCGCCAAGGCGGTGCAGGAACTGATCGACAGCCTGGACGACCACGACGACATCCAGGACGTCTATCACAACGGCGAGTTCGCTCCGGAGATCGCTGCGCAGCTGGGCTGAGGATCCCTGGAACGCCGGCCGCCGCAGCTGGGCGCTGGGCGCTGGGCGCTGGGCGCTGGGCGCTAAAGGCTGACCGCGATAAGCGGTGGCTCCCAGCTCTTAGCGATCCGCCCCCAGCCATCAGCGCCCAGCAACCAGCGCCCAGCTCTCAACGCTCCAGCGCCCGGATTCGACGCTCCGGTGCACGCGGCGCACGCCCTCATCCCGAGTCGGCCATTCCCCGTCTTGCAATGCGGGGGGCCGCCACATACTCCCCGCCCTTCCCGATTTGGAGATTTCCATGTCCCGCGGCATGCATCGTCATCGTTCAATCCGCCTCAAGAACCTGCGCCAGACCCGCATCGACACCCGCAAGGCCAAGGCCCCCGGGAAAGTCAAAGCGACCGTCCGGCGCAACGCTCGCGTGATCGCCAAGATCAAGGCGACCAAGGAAGGCGTCGGCTACGGTGCCGAGGTCCAGAGCTGGCTGTCGCGCAAGCTGGACAAGCCCTTCGGCAAGATCACGGCCGAAGAGATCAAGCAGGCCATCGCCTAAGCGTCTGACCTGACCCTTCTTCACGAACCGGCGTGGCCCTTGGCCGCGCCGGTTCTTCGTCGTTGGGCCACCTCCAGAGCCGTGCTGTCGAAGGTTCCGTGGCGGTCAGGACGGGGGCGGGGTACACTGCCTCCAACCTGGAGTCCTCGCCATGCCTCTCTCCGTCGGTTCGACCAGCCAATACGCCGGCAATATCCAGGTCCAGCGCCTGGCCCAGGATCAGCAGAAGGCCCTGGCGAAACTCCTGCCGCAGCCGGTGCAGCAGACCTCGGGAACCGATCGCGCCAACTTCAGCGGCGAGGCCCTCGCCCGTCTGCAGGCCGAGGAACAGGCGGCTACGCCGCCGCCCGATTCGACCACCTGACCTGGTGAGGACCGCCATGTGAAGTGTGGTCACTGGCTCCGCTCGCCGGAGCGAGGTCGGACAGCCCTTCGCGCATCATGATCCGACTGCCCCCCTGGAATCGTCCTCGCACGAAAGTCCGCACCCCGCAGGTCGCACCCCAATGCTGTTGGGCGAACGAAGAAGAAGCGGCCGCAGAGACGCGGAGACGCAGAGGAAGGGCAAAGCTGGGTTTTTTCGTCTCTGCGCCAATATCCAGACTTCACACCATTGCGTCGCACCCCGCACGCACGCCACCGGCGCGCACATCAGCATTCGTCGCGCCTGAACTGTCGTGGCGTGCGCCCCGTCACCTGCTTGAAGTCACGGCTGAAGAAGAAGCGGTCGGCGTAGCCGACCTGCTCGGCGATGCGCTTGATCGGATCATTCGACTCGACCAGCCGGCGCTGCGCCTCGGTGATGCGGCGACGCCGCAGCCAATCGATCGGGCTGGTGCCGAACGCGGCACGAAAGACCCGGGTGAAATGGCTCGCGCTCATGCCGCAGCGGCGCGCGAGATCGGCGACTCGCTGACGTTCGAAATAGAACAATGTCATGCGCTGCACCGCGGGTTGAAGCGCTGGCGGTGCGGCCGGCCCGGGTTCATCGCCCTGGCGGGCGACGAAGGCGAGTGCCACCAGCCGTGCCACCTCGGCATGGATCAGGGCAGGCGCAGCGCCGCCGCCGGCAGCCATGAGCCGGAACACCGTGCGATAGGGCGGCTCGCTCTCGGCGGGCGGGATGCCGCCGATCACCGGCGCCGTCTCCACACCCAGTAGATCAGCGGTGCGCGTCAGTCCTGGGCCCTCGGCGCGGATCCACAGCACCTCCCAGGGATCGGCGGCGAGTGGTCCATGCTGATGCGGGCGCCGGCAGTCGACCCACACCAGATCGCCGGGTGCCACCGGGTGTTCGCGGCCGGCGATGCGCACGTAGCCGCGCCCGCGTAGGCAGAGGATGAGTTCATGCCCAGGAAAATGATCGCGCCGGATGTGATGGTCGTCACCGCCGATGAGATGGCCGGCGCGCGCCACGGTGGAGAAGATCTCCTGGTGGGCGGCCGTGGCGGTGGCGAACAACGACACCGGGAAATGGGCGCGCGGGGTCTGGGCGGGCATAGTCGGATACTACAACTTGAAACGTCGTTTGCTCCATCCCCAATTCCGCCGCCGCCCATGCTGATGGCATGTTCCGCCACATCACCCCGATCTGTACCACGTTCGCCACAGCGATGGGGCTCGCCCTGGGCCTCGCCGCCGCGGCGGAGCCCGATTTCGCGCGCGACATCCAGCCGATCCTATCCGACAACTGCTTCGCTTGTCACGGCCCCGATGAAGGGCACCGCAAAGCCGGTCTGCGGCTCGACCAGCGCGAGGCCGCCGTGGTCGGGGTCGAAGGTCGGCCGGCGATCGTCGCCGGAGATCCCACCCGCGGCACGCTGCTGGCACGCCTCACCACCGGCGACGAGGACGATCTCATGCCGCCGCCGGCCTCGCATCGTCAGCGCCTGAGGCCGGCGCAGATCGCGCTGCTCAGCCGCTGGATCGCGGCGGGGGCGCCGTGGGGACGCCATTGGGCCTTCGTCGCACCCACACGCCCGGACCTGCCGAGCGAGGCTGCTCCCGGTGCGTCGCCGATCGACGCCTTCATCCGCGCGCGGTTGACACGCGAACAGATGACGCCGGCGTCACCGGCGCCGCCGCATACCTTGCTACGGCGGCTGTCGTTCGATCTCACCGGCCTGCCGCCGGGCAAGGCCGACCTCGCCACCTTCACCGCCGATCCCAGCCCGGTGGCCTACGCCGCGGTGGTCGATCGTCTGCTGGCCTCGCCACAATTCGGCGAACGCCTCGGGATGTGGTGGCTCGATGTCGCGCGCTACGCCGACACCGACGGTTTCCAGGCCGATGAGACGCGCACCAATTGGCCGTGGCGCGACTGGGTGGTGGCGGCCTTCAACCGCAACCTGCCCTTCGATCGCTTCATCACCCTGCAACTGGCCGGAGACCTGCTGCCGGACGCCACGCCGGAAGACCGCCTGGCGACGTGTTTCCAGCGCAACCACATGACCAATGGCGAAGGTGGCCGCGACCCCGAGGAATCGCGCGTCGAGTACGTTCTCGACCGCGTCAATACCACCGGCACCGCGCTGCTCGGCCTGACCCTGGGCTGCGCGCAATGCCACAGCCACAAGTTCGATCCGCTGTCGCAGCACGAGTATTACGCCTTGTCGGCGTTCTTTGATTCGATCGATGAGGACGGCAAGGCTGGACGCGCGGCCAAGCCCTACCTCGCCTATGAATCCGCTCACGTGGCGCCGGCCATCGCCGAAGCCAAAGCCCTGGTCGACCAACGGTTGCCGGCAGAAGCCTCGGCCAAGCGCGAAGCGCAGGCACCCTTCGTCATCTGGCTGGAGCGGCGTGCGGCACAGATATCCAAGGGCCATCGCTCATGGCACCCGCTGCTGAACGCGACCTGCGACAGCAGCGACGGCACCACCTTGACGCAAGAGGCCGACGGGGTCATCCAAACCAGTGGCGCTACGCCCAACCAGGACGACTACCGCATCTCCGCCGCCGTCGCCCTACCGCGCATCACTGGTGTGCTCCTGGACGTCTTGCCGCATGCCAGTCATACCAACGCCAGCTATTCGCGCGGGAAGGTCGGCTTCTTCGTCCTCACTGACCTCAAGCTCCAGGTCAGACGGGCGGGCAGCGCGCAGGTGCGCGACGTCGCCTTGGCGGGCGCGGTCGCCGATGTGGCCGATGACGCAAAGAAGAATGGCGGTTATGGCCCGGTCGCTGGCATCCTCGACGACGACCCGCGCAATGGCTGGAGCACGCGCGAACACGACGCGCTGCAGACGCGCACGGCGGTCATCGCCCTCGAGGAGCCGCTGGTGCTCGCACCGGATGAACAGCTGGTGGTCGAATTGCGCCAACGCTCGACCCTCGGCGACGCCAACCTCGGACGTTTCCGCTTGGCCGTCACCGATGAACGCGGCGA
>JANPIY010000052.1:0-1799 GCA_031425255.1 Planctomycetota bacterium | reverse complement strand
CCTCCCGTGGAGGCTGCATGCTCGGACCCTATCTCAAGGAGACCCTCGCCAACTGGGCGGCGGACTTCGCCCACGGTGATCGCGCTGGGTTGTTCCCCGTGCCGGTGCAGGGGGTCGCGCAGGAGGTGCTGGAAACGCTGCTGGTCGCCGCCTGTGCACGGCGCGGGGTGGAACCCGCGGGCCTGGAGGAGGAGGATCTCAAACACGCACTGCTGGAGAAGGTGGCGCGCCTCTCCCTCGATGCCGAGGTCCGACCATTCGTGCCCAGCCTGTGCCGCGGTTATTTGGAAGATCTCCAGCGTCAGGGACGTCTCGGAAGCGGCCAGACCCTGGGCCGCTTCGTCGGCGCGCTCAAGGACTCCTTCGTCGCCGCCGATCCGTTCCGGCCACAGACCTTCACCCGCCCTGGCGACAAGGTCGGACGCAATGATCCGTGCCCGTGCGGGAGCGGTAAGAAATTCAAGAAGTGCTGTCAGCAGGAGTGAGCCGGCGATGCCGGGTCGCGCACCCACCGAATCCTATCATCCCAGCAGTGCCGGATTGCGCACCCACAGCGCATAAGCCAACAGTGCTGCGAACGTGACCCATGCCAGGTAGGGGAGCAGCAAGATCCCCGCGAGTGGACGCAGGCGCCAGAAGGCGATGAGCGTGGCCAGGATCGACGCCCACAACACCACGATCTCTACCACTGCCCAGGCACCCTGATGCCAGGCGAAGAACAGCCAGGTCCAGAGGGCATTGAGTGCGAGTTGGACCAGGAACAGGCCCAAAGCCAGCGGCGCGCCACGGAAGCCGTGGCTCTTCCATACCAGCCAAGCAGCCACGCCCATCAGCAGATAAAGCACACTCCAGGCCGGGGCGAACAGCCACGCGGGCGGAGCCCATGCCGGCCGGTCGAGCTGGACGTAAAAAGTCCCGGCCTGTGCCGAGGCCAAACCGCCGAGGGCGGCGGCGAAGGCGACCAGCGCCAGCCAGCCACCCAGGCCGAGGAGATTCCTGTACTGCATGATCGGGAGTAACCAGGGCCGCTCGTGGGGCGCAATCGCACCACCATCACACTTCCGCGGCAGCGGGGGAGGCCCTCCCTCAGATCACGCGGGGGCGCGAGCGTGGACCGGCTGGTTCGCCTACCGCGAAGTGACGACTCCCTAAGCCGCCGGCCAGCGGCTCTGGCTTCAGCGCACCGCTGTGATCACCAACGTATGCGTCACCGGCTTCACCGCCGCGGCGACGGCTGTGCGCGTCTCGACGTCCTTCCGGATGAGTGCCGCCGCGATGCGATCGAGCGCCGGCTTCTCCTCAGGAACCAGCTTGATGAAGGCGGGCAGGACATGCAGCTGCGACTTCACCAGGTTGACCTCCATATCCTGCTGCTTGTAGACCAGGCCTTCGACCTGCCGGAAGGGTTCGCTGAAGGGATTGTCCAGAAAGTCGGCGGCGAGGTTGATGCCCTGCTCCAGGTCGGCGGCGGCGTACTCGCGGGTGGCCTTGCCCCAGGTGACCGTGACCTTGGCGGCCCCGGCCTTGGTGACCACCAGACGGAAGCGGTTCAGGTCCTGGTTGAAGGGCATGAATTCGATGACGCCGCGCGTGCTGCCGGTCTTCGACGGATCCTCATAGAAGCAGAACGGATAGCGTTCGCTGATCACCTCGACGCTGCCGTCCTTCACCGCGCGGATCTGGTGGCCGGCGCTGGCGGTGGCGGTGCCCGCACCCAGGTCGACGCTGATGGTGCCGATGTCGCCATCGCAGCCGAGCGCCTTCAGGAAAGCGTAGGCCATCACCAGGTGGCCGTTGCG
>JANPIY010000051.1:0-4924 GCA_031425255.1 Planctomycetota bacterium | reverse complement strand
GCTCGCCGTGGTCGAAGTTGCCTAGAAGAAAAAAAATGGCTCCGCTCCGTGCTCACCCAATGATTTTAGGTTAATGAAGAAGAATCTGCCGCAGAGACGCAGAGACGCAGAGGAAAGGCAAAGCAGGGTGTTCTCGCCTCTGCGTCTCTGCGCCTCTGCGGCCAAACATCTTCGCTTTACCGCATTGCCTCACACCCGGGCGAGGCCGCCCGTGCAGCCGGCGAAGGTGTCGGTCTCGACGCCCAGGCGCTGGAGGATGGTGACGAAGAGGTGGGCGAGCGGGAGCTCCTCGACCGCGGCCTTGGCCTGCCAGCCCGAGTCGGTGTCGATGCCGGCGCCGGCCTGGTTGTCCTCGTTGCCTGTGCCGAACTTGAGGTAGCGGCCGTTGCTGAAACCCAGGTTCCTGCCGCCGGCGGAAATGATCGGGTAGTTCCGCGACAGGTGGAAGCTGCTCGAGGCTGAGCCGTGCATGGCGAAGGTGTTGTAGAGCAGGGTGCCATCGCCGTTGGGTTCGCGGGTGTCCTTCAGCTTCTTGACGAAGCGGCCGAATTCCTCCGCCTGGAAGCGGTTGTAGGTGCCGAGATTCTTCCAGCCGTCCGGCTTCTTGACCTCGTGGGTCAGGCCGTGGGCGTCCTTCAGGCCGACCGCGCTCGACAGGCGGTCGTGGATGCCGTCGCCGTTCTCGCGGCCCATCATGTAGGTGGCGACGCGCGTGGTGTCGCTGAGGAAGGCGAGGTAGGTCAGTTCATAGATGGCCTGCAGGTAGAGCCGGGCGTCGTTCGGATCGACGTCCAGCCGCAAGCGCTGGGCATCGATCTTCGGCGCGGGCATCTGCAACCATTTCTCCGCCTTGGCGATCTTGACCTCGGTATCGCGCACGGCGTCCAGGTACTGGGCGAGCGTCTGCCGGTCGTGGTGCGAGATCTGCTTCTCCAAGGTGCGGGTCTGGGCCAGCAGCAGATCCAGGGCGCTCTTACTGCGCGCTAGTTTTTCGCGCGCATCGCTCTGGGCGACGAACAGCAGGTCGAAGATCTGCTTCGGCTTGCTCAGCGCGGGGACCGGGCGGCCCTGCTGGTTGAAGGAGCTGGTGACCGCCCCGCGCGGAGCGCCGGTCCCGCCGTTGGTCGACATCACCAACGAGGCGTGGCGGGTGCGGTCGCCCACCTGCGCGGCATAGACCTGGTCGAGCGAGACGGTGTTGCGGTAGGGGCCATCGCCGCCCGTGGCGGCGCCGGTCAGGTACTGGTCCGCGTTGGAATGGCCGTGCACGGTCCTGGCGACCGGGTGCGAGAGCCCGGAATAGATCGTGATGTCGCCACGCAGAGGCGTGAGCACGTCGAGGACCTTGGAGAGCTTGAAGTCCTTTTCGCCGCCACGCGGGAACCAGCTCCAGTCCTCATAGGCCGGATCGGTCTTCAGCGGCAGGCCGACGCCGTCGGGGTGGTAGACGCTGAAGAAGCGCCGCGGGGTGCCGGCCTTCTTCGGCGCGTTGTGCGGAGCGTCGGCGGCGAAGGTCTCCAGCCAGGGCAGGGCCAAGGCGAGGCCGGCGCCACGCAGGAAGTTGCGGCGGGAGAGCGACAGCGTGGTCAGGTCCATGGGTGGCTCCGAAGGCTCATGGGGCGCGAAAGAGGTCGCTGGTCGTCATCAGCGCGATGAGATCGCCGAGGCGGTCGTCCTGCGCGCGGAGTCGTGCGGTCAAACGGTCGAGGTCGGCACGATCGCCGAAGGACAGCGGGCGCCCCAGCGCGAAGGCGGCCAGCTTGTGCACCATGGCGCGGGCGAACTGGTCCTGCCGGTCGGCGAGCAGGTAGCGCTTGAGGCCATCCATGCCGGCCAGCGGCTGCTGGTTCGGCAGCGTCGCGGTCGCGTCCACCGGCTTGTTCTCCGCCTGGGTGCGGAAGGAACCGAGGGCGTCGTAGTTCTCCTGGGCGATGCCCCAGGGATCGATCTTGGCGTGGCAGGCGAAGCAGGCCGGCTTGTCGCGGTGGTCGGCGATGCGCTCCTTGAGCGACATCTGCAGGATCTTGGGATCGGTGAGGTCGACCTCAGGGACATCCGGCGGTGGTGGTGGCGGCGGGTCGTTGAGCATCCGGTTGAGGATCCACACGCCGCGCTTCACCGGATGGGGATCCTTGCCATCCGAGTTCATCGTCAGGACGCCCGCCGCGGTCAGCAGGCCGCCGCGATTGATGGACGCGTCGACCGGCACGGCGCGGAAGTCGGGCCCGTGGACCCCTGGGATGCGGTAGTGCCGGGCCAAGCGCTCATTGACCATCACGTAGTCGGCATGGATGAAATCCATCACGCTGCGGTTCTGGCGCAGGACCTCGGTGAAGAGCGCGATCGGCTCTTCGCGCATGGCCTCCTTCAAGGCGTGGTCGTAGGCGCCCTTGAAGCGTTCCGCGTCGATGGCGACGTTGCCCAAGGCTTCCAGCCCGAGCCACTGTTCGACGAAAATTCTGGTGAAGCGTTGCGCCCGCGGGTGGGCGAGCATGCGCCGGGTCTGCTCGGCCAGGGTCTTCGCATCGCCCAGCCGGCCCCGCGTCGCCAGGGTGAGCAGCTCCTGGTCGGGAATGCTGCACCACAGGAAGAAGGACAGCCGGCTGGCCAGTTCGAACTCGCTGACCTGCTGCGGGCTCTTCGCCGGCGCCTTCTGCGTGAGGTAGAGGAAATCGGGCGCGGCCAGGACGGTCGACAGGACCTCCAGCATGGCCTCTTCGAAGGTGGGAAACCCAGGGCGGTATTTCGCCAGCAGGGCCAGGTAGGGCGCGACCTCGGCGGTGGTCACCGGCCGGCGCCAGGCGCGGGTCATGAAGCGCGTCAGCACCTCGCCGCCGTAGGCCTTCTCATCGCCCTGCTTCGCGCTCGGGGTGAAGATGCCGATGTGCGACTTCGGCGGCCATTGTTCGTGGTAGGGCGCGACGATGTCGAGGTGGTCGACATGGAGGGCGAAGGCCGCGCGACCGGTGCGGTTGCCGGCGTTCGAGATCACCTGGATGGTCAGGAATTCATCAGGGCGGCCGAGCGCCCCGCCTTTCTTGCGGAACGGGTTGCGGGTGATCTCGCTGAGCGGGATGTCGAACTGGATCATCTGCGGTTGGTCCGCCGGCGCCGTGACCGGGAGGTCGCGCGCGCTGATGATCTCCGAGAAGTTCGCATTGTTGCTGGTATGGGCGCTGAAGACCAGGCGCAGGGCGACGTGGTCATCGGCCTCCAGCGTGGTCCGCCCGACGCGCAGGCGCACGCGCATGATGCCTTCGGCGGGCAGGACCTCGCCGAGGTTCATCTTCAGCGACTGGTTGGCGCCGAAGACCAGGACAGCGCGCGATGGCGGTGGCATGGTCGCGGCGGGGGGCGTGGCCGAGGTGGTGCTCGCCGGCTTGAACTCATCCTTGAGCGCCACGACCTTGCCGCTGTCGAGGTGCCGCAGGTGCACCTTCCCGCCGGTGTCGGTCTTCGCGTCGCTATCCTTCTCCTTGCCACGGTCCATCAGGTCGCGCAGCGCGATGACGTAAGAGACCGTCGGTGGGCGTGCGCCCGTGACCGTGGCCTTGCGCAAGGCCGTGAGGCCGAGCTCACGATAGCGCTCGAACTGCATCCCCGACATCTGCAGCAGGGGCGAACTGTTCAGGAAGCCGTCCTTGGAGGCGGTTTCCGGCGGCAGCAGATCGGCGAACGCGTAGGGGAGCCCGGTCAGGTCCTGGAGGGCGAAGTCGTACTCGTAGCGGGTCATGCGACGGAAGGAGGAGGCGCCGAGTTCGCCCTCGCGGACGCGCTCGGCCTTCTGCAGTTCCGCCTCCAGCCACGTGGTCACGGCGCCGCGCTGCGGGTCGTCGAGGTGGATGCCCTTGTCGTTCTCGGGCGGCATCTCGCCCTGGCGCACGGCGTCGAAGACCTTCAGCCATTTGCCGACATCGCCGCCCTTCAGCAGATCGGGATCGAGCGTGTCGACGCGGAACCGCCCCTTCTGTTTGTCCGGTCCATGACAGGCGACGCAGCTGGTGGTGAACACCGGCGCGACCCGCGACTTGAAGCCGCTGGTATCCGCCGTCGCGGCGCCGGTCGGCGCCGGCGCCTTGGCCGCGGCCGTGCCCAGGTACGCCGACTTCAGGCGACCGGCCGCGCGGGCTTCCGCCAGCACCGGCAAGGGTGCGGCGGCGCGGGCCTCCCGTTCCGCGGCGCTCAACCCGGCCCCGTCCGGCCCTGTGGCCAGCAGGGCGACCAGCAGGACCAGGGTGTGGAACGAGCGCTGGCGTTGGCGTCTCACGATCGGTTGGCGCGGCGCCGCGCCATCGTCGCTGGCAGGAATCACTTGGATGATTGGACACTCGCCACGGGTCACGGTCATGCCTGCTCCGATGTTCCTTACCTGATTCCACCACCCGCCGGTGACTTAGCTGCAAATCTGCGGTGCTCTAACAGCCCGGATGTATCCATCTCCGTGCATACAAAGCTTGGATACGCGGCATCGGCAGCTCCGCCAAAAGAAAGATACCGAGGATACACCCGGGATTTCCCCGCGTTGGCAGCGAAGGGCCGGAGCTTCGCACGGGCGGCCGGATCCGTATCCATGTTCAGGGGGGACCACTCGTGACCCGGGGCTGCAACATCCTGGCGCTCCCGCCCGGAGGCAGACCACCGGATTTTCACCACAGAGCGCACGGAGCGCACAGAGCGGAGCGGTGGCGAAGCCGGAAGGTCTCCTCCGTGTGCTCCGTGCGCTCCGTGGTGAATATCTGTCCGCTGTCCGCGCTCACGCCAACCCGGCGCTGAAGCACCGGGCTGGCGTTACGCGGGCAGACCACCGGATATTCACCACAGAGCGCACGGAGCGCACAGAGCGGAGCGGTGGCGAAGCCGGAAGGACTCCTCCGTGTGCTCCGTGCGCTCCGTGGTGAATATCTGTCCGCTGTCCGCGCTCACG
>JANPIY010000050.1:0-9128 GCA_031425255.1 Planctomycetota bacterium | reverse complement strand
TTGTTTCCCACCGCGCCAGCGACGGCCATCACGGGTTCCGGCACGGGCCTACTGGCCGACTATTTCGCGAACGAGAGCCTCAGCGGCCTACCTGCGCTCAGCCGCACCGATGCGCGGGTGGACGTCGACTGGGCGGGTGGGTCACCGGCCCCAGGTCTTCCCGCCGATGCCTTCAGCGTGCGCTGGGATGGCGAGTTCGAGCCGCGTGTCGACGACGACCTGACCATCATCGCGCGCACCGACGATGGCGTGCGCGTCTGGATCGATGGTCACCTGGTGATCGACGCCTGGTACCTGCGCGGAGCGGCGGATTCGATCTGGACCTTTCCGGCGGTGGCTGGACAGCGTTACCGCATCCGCATGGAATATCATGAGCACCTCGGGGCCGCGTCAGCCCGGCTGTGGTGGCAGAGCGCGAGCGAGCCGCTGGGACCCATTCCATCCAGTCAGCTCTATCCAACGGCACCGGACCAGAGCGGGGTCGGGAACGGAACCGGACTGGCAGCCTCGTACTTCGCCAATGAAACGCTGGCTGGTGCGCCAGTGGTGATCCGCACCGATGCGCGGGTCGACGTCGATTGGGCCGGCGGCTCGCCGGCACCCAGCCTGCCAAGCGATGGTTTCAGCGTCCGCTGGGAGGGCGATATCCTGCCGCGCTTCAGCGAAGCCTGCACGCTCATCGCCCGTACCGACGATGGGGTCCGGTTGTGGTTGGACGGAGTCCTGGTCATCGATGCGTGGCATCTGCGCGGTGCCGCCGATTCGACCTGGACCTTCATGGCCGAGGCCGGCCGACGCCAGACTATCCGCATGGAATACTTCGAACACGCCGGTTCGGCCTCCGCCCGGCTGTGGTGGCAGAGTGCACGCGAGCCGCGCGGCCCGATACCGACCCAGCAACTCTTTCCATCGACGCTTCCAGTGGTGCCCACCATCTCGTTCGCAGCCGGTGAAAGCAGGGTGGATGAGGACAGCGGTACTGCGTCGGTGGTCCTCGCCCTGTCCGCACCTGCCGCCACCGGAGTCACCGTGCGCCTCCTCAGCAGCGTCTCAGCCGCGCAGGTGCCCGAGTCGGTGACCATTCCCGCCGGTGGCCTTCAGGTCACGGTGGCGGTGGGCGTTACGGACGACCCACGATACGGTCCGGACCGGCTGGCCACGTTATCGCTCGGTGAGGTGCTTGGCGCGCAGCCTGGACTCCAGACCCAGCACGTGTTGACCATCCGTAATACGGATCCGAAGCCCGTGCTGCGTTTCAGCTCCGCCCAGTCCATGCAGGTGGAGCAGGCCGGCGCCGCCACTCTGGAAGTGCGCCTGAGCGCCCCGTCGGCCATGGTCACGCGTGTCGCGCTCGTGGTGGGCGGCACCGCCGCGCCCGGCAGCGATTTCACCGCTCCAGCACCCAGCCTCGACATTCCCGCCGACGCTGTCACCGCGGCCGTGGTCATCCCCATCCTGATGGACAGCCTCGCCGAGGAGGACGAGACCGTCACGGTCACCCTGGCCGACCCCATCGGCGCAGATCTGGGCGCACCCACCACCCACACCCTCACCATCGGCACCGGCAACCTCCCCCCGGTGATCACGAGCGGGCCGACCCCGGCGGCGAATCCCGTGACCGGGACCTCCGTCGCATTGGCGGTATTCGCGCAGGATGATGCGACGCAGGCGCTGGAATACCTCTGGTCCGTCAGCGGTGCCAGCCCGGGGCCGGTCACCTGGACGCCAGACGACCACTCGACGAACACCACCGCGACCTTCACCGTCCCAGGAACCTACGTGCTCCAGGTCGCGGTGAGGGATGCCCAGGACGCGACCACCAGCGCCAGCACCACCGTCAATGTGGTGGCGACTCCGGCGACGCTCCAGGTCGTCCCGGCGACCGCGAGCGTCGTCCCCAATGGGACCATCGCCTTCAGCGCCAGCGGCCTGGATCAGTTCGGCACGAGCATCGTGGTGACACCGGCCTGGTCGGTGAGCGGTGGCGGCGGCGAGATCGATGCCTCGGGCGTCTATACCGCGACCACGGTGGGTGGGCCCTTCACGGTCGAGGCAAGCGTCAGCGAGCTCCGTGCGCAGGCTCAGGTGACCGTGACGGAGCCCGACCCGGTCATCGCCAGCTTCGCCCTCCCCGCCAGCTCAGCAGCGGAATCCGCAACCGGCGCGCTCGCTCTCGCAGTCCAGTTGAGCCGGACGGTGACGACCGACGTGACCCTCGCCTACGCCGTGAGCGGCAGTGCTGGCAACGGCGTGGACTTCACCGTGTCGGCGACCGGCATGGTGCGGATCCCCGCCGGTGCGACCACCGCGGCCATCGCGGTGCAGCTCCTCGACGATGGCGTGGATGAACTCGACGAGACGGTGACCATCACCCTCGCCTTGCCGCCGGTCGCCGACCCCATGAATCCCCTCGGCTTGGCCGTGGGCGCACCGGCTGCCCACGAGCTCACGATCGTCGACGATGACGCCCCGAGCGAAGGGTTGTCCTTCATCGCGCCGCCGGTCGCGACCCCGGCGGTTACGCTCGGGTTCACCGCGGTGGTGTCGGCTACCGCGCATGCCGCGGGCGGCGCGGATGAGGAGATCACCTATGCCTGGACCAGGAGCTCCGGACCTGCGGCGGTGACCTTCGCGGAAAACGGCACCCATGCCGCCAGCAGCACCACGGTGACTTTCACCCAGGCCGGCTCCTACATCCTGGTCTGCACCGCGACCTGGCGTGGAATCTCGGTGGCCGCCTCGTGTGCGGTCCGCAACGATGCCATCCGTTTCGTCGCGTCGCCGACCGCCGATCCGGAACCCGTCCTGGGCTCGACCACCACCCTGCGTGCGCGTGCGACCGCTGAGTTTGGTACCGGGGCGGACATCACTTATCTCTGGACCATGGTCTCCGGTCCGGTGCCGGTGGCCTATGCCAGCAATGGCAGCAACGCCGCCAGCAGCACGCTGGTGACCTTCGCCCAGGCGGGCGAGTATGTGTTCACCTGTCGAGCCAGCTCAGGGGATTTCTCCATCACCAGCGAGCCGCTCACGGTACACAACCAGTCGATCCGTTTCCTCGACCCGCCACGCGTCGACCCCTCTCCGGTGGCCGCGACCACGGCGACCATCAGCGCGCGCGCCACCTCGGCCCTCGGCGTCGATGAAGAGATCATTTACTCCTGGGCGATGACCAGCGGACCCGCACCGGTGACGTTCGCGGCGAATGCCACGAACGCCGCCGGCACCACTACCGTGACGTTCACCCAGGGTGGACAGTACAGCCTCCTCTGCTCCGCGACCTGCCGTGGTCTGTTGGTCACCGCTTCGGTCACCGTAGTCAACGAGGCGATCACCTTCGTGCAGAGGCCCGCGGCCGATGCGACTCCGGTGACGGGCGCCACCACCACCTTGCGCGCGCGTGCCGTCAGCGTGCTGGGCGACGACGCCGAGATCACCTACCAGTGGTCGCTGCTCAGCGGGCCGGCTCATCTCACCTTCAGCCAGAACGACAGCCACGCGGCCGCGACCACCGTGGCCACCTTCACCCGGATCGGGACGTATCGGATCTCCTGCCAAGCCACCTGTCGGGGCTTCACCGTCACCGAAGTGCTGTCGCTGACCAACGAGGCGATCCGTTTCAGCGAGCCGCCCACCGCCGCCCAGGATCCGGTGCTGGGGATCAGCACCACGCTCACGACGCAGGCGGTCAGCGGTCTCGGCGGTGCGGACGCCATCACCTACATCTGGAGCGCGTCCCCCGACACCGTGCTCTTTTCCGACAGCCACACCCCGAGCGCGCACACCACCACCGCGACCTTCGCGCAGGACGGCCGGTACGAGCTGGAGTGCACCGCGGTCTGCCAAGGGTTTTCAGTGACCGCGACCATCGTCGTCCACGTGCGGGCCGTGCGGTTCGCCAGGTTGTGGAGCGAACCCGACCCCGTCCTCAGGACCACGGCCGTCCTGCATGCCGAAGCCGTGGCCATCCCCGGTGCCGAGGCCGAGATCGCTTACTCTTGGGAGCAGTTGGATGGCCCCAGCGCTACCATCACTGCCGGACGGCAGACCTCGGCCTGCACCATCGCCTTCTCGCACGTCGGCGAGTGCCGCTTCACCTGCACGGCCTCCTGGCGGGGACGTTCGGTGGCCGGTCATGTGACGGTCACCAATCGAGCCATCCGCTTCATCACCGAAGCGACCGTCCCCGCGAGTCCGGTGTTCGCCACCACTACGACGGTGCAGGCGCTCGCGACCATCGATCCGGGTCCACTCCAGCGCTTCCATTCCTATGACCAGCCGGGCACCTATCCCTTGGCCCCGCTGTCATACGAAGGCAGCACCTGGATGCCGCTGAGCCCCCAGTTGACGGTCACGGCAGCGACCGTCGGCCAGCCCTTGGCGATGACCTATACGTGCCAGCGGCCCTGGCCGCTCGGAGCGGGCGACGACGAGATCACCTACACCTGGAGCAAGAGCCATGGCCCCGCGACCGTGCTCTTCCTGCACAATGGCACTCCGGCGGCGCGCGAGACCACCGTCACCTTCCTGGCCCCGGGAACGTATCGCCTAAGCTGTACCGCCGCCTGCCGCGGCCTGACCGCCACCAGCAGCGTCCACGTAGTGAACGAGGTCATCCGCTTCACCACTCTACCGTCGGGCTCACCCGATCCGGTCGCCGGCCAGACCAGCCGGCTGAATGCCCTGGCGACCTCTCTGGCGGGCACCGATGAACTGATCACCTACACCTGGAAGTCGCCGTCGGAGGGTGCGACCTTCACGACCAACGGCACCAATGCCGCCCGACAGACGGACGCGGCGTTCACTCATGCGGGAGTTCATCTGCTGGAATGCACCGCCCGCGACGAGGCCGGCCTGGCCGTCACGCAGCGCTTCAGCATCACGGTGCTCCAGACGCCGGTGCAGTTGCGGATCGCACCGACGCAGATCCGGCTCGGGACTTCAGGTCGTCAGCGCTTTACCGCAACGGCACTCGACCAGTTCACCAATCCCATCGCGCAGACGCAGGTGGCATGGGAAGCCGATCACGGCGCGGCGATCGACAGCGCCGGCTGGTTCACCGCTCCCGCGACCGCGGTGGCGGAACCGATCACGGTGACCGCTCACCTGGGTGGCCTCGCGGTCTCGGCGCGGGTGACGGTGGATGCCGGGGTTCCCGCGCTCCTCGTCGACCCCAATCCGGTCACCGACAAGACCACCACCCTCAGCGTGCTCGATGGCGCGCAGGGTGGGGATGCCGAGCGCATCTATACTTGGTCGGTCGCTCCGGGTGCACCCTCTGCAGTGGCCTTCGAGCCCAATGCGACGCATGCGTCGCGGACCACCACCGCGCACTTCACCCGCGCCGGCCAGTACCTCCTCCAGGTCGCCAGCACGCTGGGATCCGCGCCCGCCACCGTCAGCCAGGTGGCGGTGACGGTCGAGCAGACGCTGAGCGGACTGACCGCGGTGCCGCTCAAGGCGGCCGTCACTCCCAACGGCACGATGCAGTTCGCCGGCGCCTTCTCCGACCAGTTCGGCCAACCCATCCCGACCGCCCCACCGATCACCTGGGACATCGCGGACACTACCAGCGGGAGCATCGACGCGGTGACCGGCCTCTTCCTCGCCAACCATGTGCGCGGCGGGCCCTACACCGTCACGGCGCAAGCGGCGGGGTTGTCGGCCACCAGCAGCATCACGGTCAGCAAGCGCCCGCCGTGGGCCGTCTCGCCCATCGTCATCGAGCAGAATCCAGTGATCGGCCCCACTGCGCGGGTCCGCATCCGTGCCGACGATGAGTTGGGGGAGCAGACTCTCACCTACCACTGGTCAAATGAGGGTTGGTACGGGGGCGGGCCGGCGCCGATCGATTTCAGCCCCAATGGCACGAATGCCGCCAAGGACACGGTGATGACCTTCACGGAACCGGGGGATTACAACATTGCCGTCGATATCATCGACAGTCTCGGGACCCGGGTCACCCACGACATCCCGGTCCTCGTCCCCGAGATCCCTCGCCTGGACATCGCCCCGGCGACCGCGGTGCTCGCGCCTGGCGAAGCGCTCCGGTTCGAGGCCTCAGCGTTTGATCAGTTCGGCACGTATCTGTACGACTTTCCCGAAGCCTCGGTGATCTGGTCGGTTTCAGACGCGAGCAAAGGCAGCATCAATCCGAGCAGCGGCCTCTTCACGGCAGCGGTGGGGGCGGCTGGAGATTTGCAGATCATCGCCCGCGCGGCTGGCGCTTCGACCACCATTCCCGTCCGCATCGGGCGGACGGTTCCGCAGGTGGCCATCGCAGCGCAGGCGAGCCCCGCCGTGGTCACCGGGACCACCTGCGCGGTCTCCGTGCTGGGCACGGACAGCGATGGCGAAGCGAATCTGGGATACATCTGGTCGGTCGCCGCTGGGGCGCCGGGTCCAGTGATCTTCAGTCCCAACTGGACCAACGCGGCCAAGGCGAGCACCGCCACGTTCTCCGCGCCGGGCACCTATCACCTGCGCGTCACCCTGAGCAACCGCAGCGGATCGACGGCCAGTAGCGACGTCGTGGTGACCGTGTTGTCTACGCTCAGCACCCTGGCGGCAGTGCCCGCCGACGCTCTCGTCCTGCGCAACGGCACGGTGACCCTGACGGCAGCCGCCCGTGATCAATTCGGGCTTCCCATCACCTTGCCACCATCCGCTGTGACGTGGTCGGCGGAACTTCCCTCCGGCGCCGGCAGCCTCGTTGCCGGCACCGGATTGTTTTCGGCGGGAGCGAACATCGGCGGGCCGTATCCCATCATGCTCACAAGCGGCACGGTCGTGGGTTCAGCATTCGTCACGATCGTGGATGGTGTTCCACTACCGCTGGCACCGTCGGGGATGGAAACTCGGGGCGTGGCCAGCACCGGCATCCGTTTTGACTGGCAGCCCCCTGACGGCATACCGGGTGTCGAGGGATATGCGGTCTTTCGCGACGGCATCCAAGTGGGCCAGGTCGTGCAGCCGGCTTTCGAGGAACTCGGCCTGACGCCGGAAACCACCTACGTGTATTCGGTGCGGACGCGCGATCGACTTGGTCGTCTATCTGCGGCGAGTGCGCCGCTGACCCTCACGACCGACAACGATAATAGGCCCCCTCGTAGCCTTTATACCTTCGGGATTAATGTCCTGATCGTGGCGGAACACACCTTCGGACGCATCGTCCTGCGCTGGGCACGCTTCGAAGATGAATGGGGCGGGAGCGGATTGGTCGGATACGAGATCTATCGCCGTCACGGCCAGGAGATCATCAGACTTGCAAGCCTGACCGGCCTCACCTGGGCCGATGAGACCGTGGTCGGAGGCCAATCCTACGATTACCTGGTGGTCGCCCTGGATGCGCACGGGAATGCCAGTAGCGATCCGTACAGCGGTTATGGCGATCATGTGAGGGGTGTCACCGCGCTGGCCGGAGAGAACGCGCGTCCGAGTGTTCCAGCGAATCTCCGTGTCCTGGCTCTCACCTCGACCGAGGTGGTTCTAGGCTGGGATCCTTCCACCGATCCCGAGGGGGATGCCTTCAGCTACCAGATCCATGAAGGTGACAGCGCCTACTCGTCTTCTATCGGCCAATCGGAGCCCACAATTTTTTCAATCCTGTATTCCGACTACAAGCCCGGGGAGATCAAAACCTTCACGGTGAGTGCGCAGGAGCACCAGCGTCGTGACGGCTATCAGAATCCACCGGTCGCGAGCGCATCGATCACTGTCTTCATGCCCTATGATCACCTGTCGCCGGATACGCCCGTCGAGGTCCGCGTCGAGACCCTAGATGAGCAGTCGCTCAAGGTAAGCTGGGACATCTCCTATCGACCGGGTTGGTACCAGACTGCCGACATCGTGGGCCATGACCTGCGGATCGGTGACCAGACGCGACGGCTTTACCGCACCCCGCTCGATCCCCACGACTATACCATTACCGGCCTTCGTCCCGCCACCACGTATCAGATCCAGCTACGCTCGATCGATCTGACCGGAGCGACATCCGCATGGTCCGATCCGGTCGCTGGTCGTACCGGTGTCGACCAGACGCCGCCGACTGCCCCTACCTCCCTGGTGGCGACCACGGTCGCGCGCACATCCCTTTCCCTCGCCTGGACCGGCTCGACCGATCGCTACGGCATCGCCGGGTATGAGGTGATCAGGGATGGTGGCCTGGTCATCCCGGTGGGCCAACAACTCCAGTTCACCGACGTGGTGCGCCCGGGGGTGATCTATCGCTACGTCGTGCGTGCGATCGATGTCGCTGGCAACCGCTCCGCTCCCAGTCCGGAGCTCACCATCCTCAGCTCCGTCGATGGCACGCCGCCGACCATTCCCCGCAATCTGCGAGTGACGTCGGCCACGCGCAGTGCCGTCGACCTGGCGTGGGATGCGGCCCAGGATGACACCCCGGCGACGCTCCGGTACGAGATCTGGCGCTGGTCGGGCAGCGAGGAACTGCCTGCCGTGGTGGCGCGCAGCGCAGCCACCCAGTGGCACGATGCCGGGGTCCAGGCCGACCGCCGCTATCAATATGCGGTGACCGCGTTGGATGCCGCCGATCTCCGTTCACCGCAATCGCAGGTGGCGACCGCGGTGACCAACGCTCCGCCGGTGATCGCCGCCGCGGCCTCGCTCGGGGCCTCGCCGGTGACGACCAGCAGCGTACCCGTCGAGGTCCTTGGTGCTGACGACGCTGGCCCGGAGCACCTGCAGTATGCGTGGATGGTCGTCACCGGTGGCGAAGATGCGGTCCACTTCTCGCCACAGACAGGTCCGGCAGCGCAGCGTTCCACCGCCACCTTCGCCCGCGCGGGCACCTTCGTGCTGCGAGCGACGATCAGCGATGCCATGGGCTTCACCGTCGCCAGCGAGGTGACGGCGCAGGTCGTGGCCACGCCCTCGGCGCTGCGCATCGCCCCCAGCCTGGCCAGCGTCGCGGCGGGCGCGACGGTCACCTTCGTCGCCACCGGACTCGACCAGTTCGCCGAGCAGATGGACCTGACGCAGCCGGTGACCTGGTCGCTGCCCGCGCAGGCGCCCGGCTCGATCGATGCGACCGGCAGCTACCGCGCTGGTGACCAGGCCGGTGGCGCGCTCGCCATCCTCGCCCGCAGCGGCGAGGTCGCTGGATCCGC
>JANPIY010000049.1:0-9315 GCA_031425255.1 Planctomycetota bacterium | reverse complement strand
GGGCTTTTGTCCCTAGAGACCTGGAACATCTGACCGGCGTTCATCATCGCTGGGGGCTTGTTCGGGCTGATCGCTGGGCTGCTCATCGGCCTAGTGATCCATGCGTTGCAGAAGTGATTGCCAGCCGTCGGCCCCCACCTTTTGTGTGTTGTGTGCAATAGGAAAGGGAACGCTCGATCTGCGGTTCCCCTGACCGCAGATCCGCTCCAACATCCACCGCTTCGTGCGTACGTGACCGGCCCCGCGAGTATGCCGAGCCAAGTGTCTTCTTCTGTGGTTCTGACCTCCAATTTTGAGCCCATTCGCGCTCGGATGGACATGCAAGATCGGCACAAATTTAATGCCTCACAACGCAATCACCCATCATCAATGCACTTACATAAATCCGGACCTACTTGGGCCAGGTCCGAGAATTCTTGAGAGGAAGTGCCTCAATGAGACCACCGCAAGGCTGCGGACGCTGAGGTGGGTCCGCAATGAGAGCAGTGTCTCGTTACCGGCAATTCGCATAACCTGTTGTGGCAACCCATTACGGAAACACCCCGCCAGCTGAGCCGACGGGGTGGACCGTGAGATTGAGGATCTTTCGATCCCAATTTGGTGGAGGCGCCGGGAATCGAACCCGGGTCCGGCTTTATTCGTACGACGCTTCTACGTGTGTAGGCAGCAAATTTGTTCTCATCCACGAGCAAGGCCACTGCCAGCCCGACTCATGGACCAGTCCGATATCTCTCGCCGAGGGTAACCGGACAACTCCCTCAGCCAGCCGATGATTATTAGGGAGACCATCGCCAGCATCGGCAATGGGATGATCTCGTCCCTCTACTTAATTATTACTAATTAGGCAGCGAGAGCGTACTCGACGTGATCGTCGGCACTTAGTTTTTTGCGGGTTATTAACGTGGCCTCCCGCACCACGACACGCTGCAATCGCCGGTGTAAAACCGTCGATACCTGTTCGCCCCCATGTCTCGGTTGTCAACGGGGCGCAGCATCGGAACACCTCGGCCGGAGGGAAGTGGCGAACCTGACGGCTTGCCACAATGCGCGTCGGGAGCCAGGGTAGCGGCATGAACGCCTGCCCGCACCCGAGTCTGCGCAAGGCGCCCAGTGGCTATGTCTGTGCACAGTGCGGGCAGCCCGTGGCGCTGGGCAGCTCTCCGGAGGGCAAGATCTCGCCCGGTGGCCTGCTCATTTCCGACCGCCCGGCGGCGACCGCTTGGCGTCACCGCGCGGTATTCGGCCTGCATGCCGGCGGTCTGGTGGTGGGCGCTGCCACCCTGCCCATGGCGTGGCTGGCGCTGGAACTGGTGCCTTTTTTCGCCTGGATCATCAGCGTGCTGGCGACCCTGTGCCACGAGATGGGACACGCGTTGGCGGCCCTAGTGACGGGGCGGCCGGCGCTGCCCGCCTTCGATTTCACCCATGGCGGCGGTGTGACCATGGCTGGCGAACGCCGTTGGTGGCTGCTGGCGCTCTACGCCGTGGCGGTGGGTGTCGCCTGGCAGCAGATGGCGGAGCAACCACGTCGGCGTTGGGCTCTCGGCATCGGCACGTTGTTCATCATGCTGCTGCTGATCACCGGCCTGGACGAGATGTGGTTCGTGGCGATGGGACATGGTGGCGAACTGGTGGTCGCGGGGATCTTCCTGCACCGTGCGCTCACCGGCGTGGCGGAGGTCTATCCAGGCGAGCGCTGGCTCTACGGCATCATCGCCTGGTGCCTGCTCGGCCATGCGCTCGGCATGTGCTGGATGCTGCTCTACGATCCGGCTTTCCAGCACACCTATCTGCTCGGCAAACGGGGCATGGACAACGATCTCGCCCGCCTCGCCAGCGATCACCTCGGCACCAGCATGCGCACCGTGGTCTGGCTGAACCTGATGGCGTGCCTGGCGGTGGTCCCTGCCGCTCTCCTGGCTGCCGTGTGGTGGCCGCGCGAGGGCGCGCTCAGCCGGACGCGGTCCGACGCGACAGGTTCACGATGAAGGTGTAATGACGCGCCTCCACCGGCTGCACCGACAGGCGCGAGCGGCTGAAGAGCACCATGTCGGACAGTTCGGGAATCTCCCGCAGCTCCTCCAGGGAAAGGAGACGGGGAAATTCGCTGACGAATTTGACATCGACCATCGACCAGCGTGGCGATTCGGGAGTGCTGGCGGGATCGAAGTATTTCGACTTGGAGTCCCAACTGGTGGAGTCGGGATAGGCGCTACGGGCGACCTCGGCCAAACCGGCGATGCCGCTGGGCTTGGCGCTCGAATGATAGAACAGCACGCGGTCCCCCACCGCCATCGCGCGCATGAAGTTGCGTGCCTGGTAATTGCGTACGCCGTCCCAGGGCGAGACGCGCTGCTTCTTCAGCGTGTGGATGCCGAAGGAGTCGGGTTCGGTCTTCATCAACCAGTGCTGCATGGCGGCTGCTCAGGCGGAATGGGTGGTGCGGCGGCGCGGCGGTGGACTATCCAACGCGGCGATGAGCTCGGAGAAATCGCTGACGAACCAATCGGCGCCGGCTTTCACCTTCTCGCGTACGACGATGCCGCCGTAGCCGATGAAACCATCCGCGGGTGGGCGCGCCTCGAGGTCGGTGGCACCATCCCCGACCATGATCAGCGGCGCATAACCGCAGCGCGACTTGAGATCACGGATGGCCATCGCCTTGCCGCCGCTGCGGCTGGTGAAGGCGGTAGCATCGAAACCCGCGTAGCTGCCGTCGGAAGCAAAATGCAGGACGTTGGCGATCACCCGGTCATCGGGCAATCCCAGGCTCCTGGCCAGAGGTGCGATCATCAGCGTGAAACCTCCGCTGATGAGGTAGACATCGGTGCCGCGACGTTCGAGGCGCGATATCAGCTCGGCGATGCGCGGCGTCAGGCGGGGCGGATGGATCCTCAAGCAATCGTCAACCAGTTGCCGCGAAGGACGGATGAGGTCGAGACGCGCCTTGAGGGCATCCTGGAACAACACCGTCCCACCCATGGCGTTGCGGGTGAGTTCTGCGACCTGGTCACCGACCCCGGCATGGGCCGCGAGGACGTCGATGCCCTCGTCCGGGCTGACCGTGCTGTCTACATCGAAACACACCGCCTGCGCACAGGCCCACAAGGTGCGGATATCGTAAGAGGCCATGGTCACTGCTGTCGCAAAAGGTCGTCGGAGAAGGAAACCGAGAAGTCGGAACCGCGGCCAGCGGGAGGAAACCTCCCATCGCGCCTGCTCCGGCGACGGATCATCTGGTGAGGTATCGCAGGATCCGCGCCAGCTCCGCCTTCAGATCCTGCCGGGTGACGATGAGGTCGAGCTGGCCGTGGTCGAAAAGGAACTCGCTGGTCTGAAAACCCTCGGGCAGCTCCTGCTTGATGGTCTCCTTGATCACGCGTGGGCCGGTGAAGCCGATCAGCGCCTTGGGCTCGGCGATGATGACGTCCCCCAGGCTGGCATAACTCGCCATCACGCCCGCCATGGTGGGGTTGGTGAGGATGGAGATGTAGGGCAGCTTGGCCTGGGCATGCCGGCCGAGCGCAGCACTGGTCTTGGCCATCTGCATCAGCGAGAGCGCGCCTTCCTGCATGCGCGCGCCGCCCGAGGTGGAGACGATGATCGCCGGTTGTCTGGCCGCGGTCGAGCGCTCGATCATGCGGGTGAGCTTCTCGCCCACCACCGAGCCCATCGAGCCGCCGTTGAAGCTGAAATCCATCACCCCCAGGCCGACATCGATGCCGGCGAGCTTGCCGCTGCCGCAGATCACCGCGTCCTTCAGTCCGGTCTTGGCCATCTGTTGGGCGATGCGGTCGACGTACGGCTTGCTGTCGACGAAGCGCAGCGGATCCGCCGAGGTCATCCCGAAGTCGAACTCGCACCACGTCCCCTCGTCGATGAGGTTCTGGATGCGGCGGGAGCCCGGCATGGGGAAGTGATGGTTGCACTCGGGGCAGGTGTCGAGGCGTTCCTCGGCCAGGCGTTTGAACACCGTCTTGGCGCAAGCGGGGCACTTCACCCACAGGCCATCGGGGATCTTCTTCGCTTCGCGACCCGGCGCATCGCGCCGCAAACGTTCCAGCACCATGCTCGTCTCCGGTGCGGGATGCTACGTCACTGGGGCAGGGCGCAAACGCCGCCTGCCCGGCCTTGAGTGACGCCCCCGCTCACGGGCCACCACGACTGACCTGGTGGGATTGCAAACGCGACCTCCATTCTAGGCTCCCCGTCCGGAGGCCCATCCATGCTCAAAGCCTGTTCCCTGGCCATGCTCGCGCTGTCTGGACCCCTGCTGGTCCCCGTCATGGCGGTCGAAGCCCCGCAGGAACAGGCGGCCGCCACGGTCACCACCACCATGGCCAAGAAAGCCAATGTGCGTTTTGGACCCAGCATCCAGGCCAAGGTGGTGGTCACCATCGATGCCGGTGCCCCGGTCGAGGTCCTGGGAGTCGCCCAGGGTCTGCCAGATTGGTACGTCATCCGTTTCCCGCGCGAGGGTTCGGCCTGGGTGCATGAAAAGGTCATCCAGGCGGATGCCTCGGGCAAGAAGGCCAAGGTGATCGAGGACCGTGCGCGCGTGCGCGATGACGCCCGCCAGGGTGGCAACATCGTCGCCGAGCTGGCCCTGGGCGAAGAGGTCGAGATCAAGGATCGTGCGCACGTCGGCGCCTGGGTTCCGGTCTATCCGCCGAGCGCGGTCGCCTACGTCCACAAGAGCGTGCTGAACATCCCGGTCGAGAAGGCCGGCCCCATCATCCAGCAGACCCAGAAGGACGATCGCCTGGACGATCTGTGGTCCGAGGTCCAGAACCGTTACAGCGCTTACAAGGCCGCCCTCGACCTCGATGTCGAGGTCGGCGCCAGGCTCGATTGGGAATACCTCGATGGCCAACTGGCGCAGGTGGTCGACGGCCATCCCAGCGTGCGTGTGCAGCTCGCGGCCAAACGTCTGAAGGACCGCATCGCCCCGGTGGTATCCGCCGCCATCCAGGTGCAGCGCGCCAATCGCATCCCGCCGCTGCGCGATGTCCCAGGCCAACCGCCAGTGGTGAAGGCGATCGCTCCCCTGCCCACCGCCGACCAGCCGGTGAAGACCGATCCGATCGCTCCGCCGAAGGTCGACCCCCTGCCCACTCCCCCCACCACCGACAAACCCGCGGCGGATGTCGGTGCGCTCAAACAGGCCGCCACGCAGGCACCGGCGGCCTCCAGCGGCGGCGAGTTCGCCGCCCAGGGTTTCCTGGAGGAACGCGCCATCCCGGCGGTCGGCACCAACTACGTGATCATCGACAAGAACGGCAAGATCTGCGCCTTCGTCAAGACCAAGCCCGGCGTCGACCTCCAGCTCTCCGAGTTCTTCTGGCGCCTGGTCGGAGTGAAGGGCGAGTCCCAGCCGATCGATGCGCAGAAACATGGCCAGGGCTCGGGTGCGATCCCCCTGGTGCTGGTCGATGATGTGATGCTGCTGCGCTAGGCGATCGTCCGATGTCCGATGTCCGATGTCCGAAGTCGGACTCCCTGATCGCTCAACCAGACGCGGGCATGATCGCTAAGTGCGCATGCCTTCTCTCCGCCTCCCGGACATCGGACATCGGACATCGGACGTCGGACATCCCCCGTGGCTAAATCATCAACCGACACGCCGATGATGCGCCAGTACCTGGAGGCCAAAGCGGCGCATCCGGAAGCCATCGTGCTGATGCGCATGGGCGACTTCTACGAGGCGTTCATGGGCGACGCCGAAGAGCTGGCGCGCCACGCCGGGGTGGCGCTGACCTGCCGCAACAAGGACGCTGACGATCCCATCCCCATGGCCGGGGTGCCACACCACAGCCTGTCGACCTACCTGCCGCGCCTGCTCGCGGCTGGAAAACGGGTGGCGATCATGGATCAGTTGGAGGATCCCAAGGACGCCAAGGGGCTGGTCAAACGTGGCCTCACGCGCGTCATCACCGCCGGGACGCTGATCGACGAGAGCGCCCTCGACGCCAACGCCGCCAATCACCTCGTGGCGGTGACGGCACTCGATTTCGCCTTCGGCAACCTCGTCGGCATCGCCGCGCTCGACATCAGCACCGGGCGTTTCACCGTCGAAGCGGCGGACGATGCGCAGCGGCTGGCGCTGGTGCTGGCGCGGCTCGCCCCAGCCGAATTGGTCCTGCCGGAAGAACTGCGGCGGCGCGAGGACACTCCCGCCCGCCTCGCCGCGCTGTGCGCCCCGGTAGCGGTGCCGCCCTGCTCCGGGCTGGCGGCGTATGCCTGGAAACCCGCGGATGCACGCCGCTGGTTATGCGAACGCCTGGGCGTGACGACCTTGGACGGCTTCGGCATCGGCCACGGCGACGATCACCTCGCTGCCGCCGCAGCAGCAGCCCTGCGATATGCCGACAGTGCCGCGAATCCGGCCGGCAACGCCAAGGGCCTCGGCCACATCCGGCGCCTCCAGCGCCTGCACCACGATGAGCATCTGGTGATCGATGCGACCTGTCGGCGCAATCTCGAACTGCTGCGCGGCAGCCGTGACCACAGCCGCCAGGGCAGCCTGCTCGCCGCCATCGATCGCACGCGCAGCGCCGCCGGCGCGCGGTTGCTGGCGGAGTGGCTGGCGCGCCCGCTGACGGCGTTGACGGCGATCGCTCGCCGCCACGACGCGGTGGCGTTCCTGGTCGCCGATGACCGACGGCGCGATGAGGTGCGCAGCGCTCTGGCCCAGGTCTACGACCTGGAGCGTCTGCTCGCGCGGATCGCCACGGGCCGGTGCCATGGACGCGATCTGGTGCACCTCGCCACCACCCTGCAGGCCGCGGCCACGGTGGCGCACGCGCTCGCCGCCAGCGGCGAGGCGCTCCCCGAACTGCTCGCACTCGGGCATGAACAACTGTTTCCCGTGCCGGCACTGGTGGATGACATCAGCCGCACCCTGGTCGACGATCCTCCGCTGGCCATCGGGGCCGGCGGCATGGTGCGCGATGGCGTCGATGCCGAACTCGACCGCCTGCGCGGCCTCCGGCGTGACGCCGACACCTGGCTCGCCGAGTACCAGGCGCGTGAAGCCGCCGCCTGCGGACTCAAGCAGATCAAGGTCGGGTACAACAAGATCTTCGGCTACTACATCGAACTGAGCCGCGCGCGCGGCGACCAGGCACCCGCGCATTTCCTGCGCAAGCAGACGCTGGTGGGTGCCGAGCGCTACATCACGCCGGAGCTCAAGGAATACGAAGACCAGGCGTTGGGTGCCGAGGAACGGATCTCCGCATTGGAGCTGGCCCACTTCAGCCGCTTGCGGGATCAGGCGGAACAAGCCCTCGAAGCGCTCCAGGCCTGTGCCTATGCGCTCGCGCTGGTCGATGTGGTCGCCGGCCTGGCCGACATCGCACGCAAACTCGACTGGTGCCGGCCGCTGATCGACGACTCCCTGCGTCTCGAGCTGGTGGGGAGCCGTCACCCGGTGGTCGAGGACGTGCTCGGGCGCGGACGTTTCGTGGCGAATGATTGTGTGTTGGATGCATCCGTTGTCGCAGCCGGGACAGCGGACAGCGGACAGCCGACCTCGGACCCGGCCAGTCGCCTGGCCGTGATCACCGGTCCGAACATGGCCGGCAAATCCACCTACATCCGCCAGGTCGCGCTGGCGGTGATCCTGGGCCAGGCGGGGTCTTTCGTGCCGGCCGCTTCGGCGCACCTCGGCGTGGTCGACCGGGTCTTCACCCGCGTTGGCGCCGGCGATGAACTCGCGCGTGGGCAATCGACGTTCATGGTCGAGATGGCCGAGACCGCCGCGATCCTCAACCACGCCACCCGGCGCAGCCTGGTGGTGCTCGACGAGGTTGGACGCGGCACCTCGACCTACGATGGCGTCAGCCTGGCGTGGGCGATCACCGAACACCTCCACGACCGCATCGGCTGCCGGGCGTTGTTCGCCACCCATTACCATGAGCTGGTCGATCTCGCGGTCGACCGCCCTGGGATCTGCAATCTGACCGTCAGTGTGGCGGAGCAGGACGACACCGTGGTGTTCCTGCACCGCATCGTCGCCGGCGGCGCCACCCGCAGCTACGGCATCCACGTCGCCCGTCTCGCCGGCGTGCCCGATACGGTGATCCAGCGCGCGCGCGAGGTACTCGCATCGCTGGAGCAGTTGAATGTGGACCTGACCGAGCGTGAGCTGCCGGCGGCGCGTGCGGGTCAGGGCCCCGTGCAGCTCACGCTGTTCGTCCCGGCCGTCCATCCCGTCGTCCAGCGGCTCAGAGACCTGGGAGTGGACGGCCTGACTCCGCGCCAGGCCCAGGATCTGCTCTATGAGCTGCAGAAGGAAGCGGCCAAGGGCTAGTCTCCAGCACGCTCCCACGAGTTGCGTGCTGGTGACGGTGAATCGCGGGCCGTGCTGTGCGCAGAACCGCTGAACCATCCGTGCATGTTTCCCTTGAGGGCCGGGGGGGTGCATCTAGAAGTGCGCCCATGACCACCCCGTCCCGCTTCCTGCCGTTGGTGCCTGCATTCGTGCGCCTGACGGGCATCGCCTCGCTGCTGTTGTGCGCCACCGTGCAGGCGCAGGCGGTCGAGGATGACGATGAAGACTTCAACGCCGTGCTAAGCCGCGAGAAGGACCCTCACCACATCAACGACTGGCGCTTCAGCTACAGCATGCTGCCGGCCAGTGCCAACATCTCGATGATGGACAATTCGGGAAATCCCAATCAGGCCAACTACCGGCGCGAGACCAACTGGGACCTCACCGGCCGCACCGGGGTGATGTGGATGACGCCATGGAGCGGGTTGTCCGAAGACGGCGACTTCATCCTGGGACTCGAACTCAGCACCAACCATTGCGTGATCGAGGAGAGCGCCAGTTCGCCCGAAATCGACGTGCGCAGCTACCAGGTCACGGTCCATCCCGGCCTGGCGTGGCTGCTCGACACCGGCTTCCACATCGAGATCAATCCCTACGTCGGGGTCGGCCATTCCCAGTTCGAACAGAGCGTCGCCGGCGATGGCAGCGGACTGTACTGGGAGGTCGGCCTGCGCGCTGCTGCCTACTACACCTGGCGCAGCGGATTCCAACTCGGCATGCAGCTCGGCTACATGTACGGCAAGACCGACGGCGAGATCGATGGCAGCGGCACCTTCGATACCGAGATCGAGATCCAAGGCATGACCCTGGGCATCCAGCTCGGCTATCGCCTGTAACCGCTCAGCACTTTCGATCCGACCAAAAAGACAACCGCAGGCGATCGCCTGCGGTTGTCTTTGTCTGTGCTCGCCGGCCACCGCCAAACGGTGACCGGTCGACGGGCTGTTACCAGGAACTCAGCTTGTCCGGGTCGATGGTCAACA
>JANPIY010000048.1:0-11273 GCA_031425255.1 Planctomycetota bacterium | reverse complement strand
ACGTGGAAGAACGTGCTCGACGACTTCTACAAGGGTTTCAAGGCCAAGCTCGAAGACGCCAGCAAGAGCATGCGCACCAATCCGCCGGTGCCGACCGAGATCACCTGTCCCAAGTGCGGCAAACACAAGCTCGCCATCCGTACCGCCAAGACCGGGGTCTTCCTCAGCTGCACCGGCTACGCGCTCGACAAGAAGGACGCCGACTACTGCGCCCACACCGTCAACCTGGTCTCGGGCGACGAGTCCGAAGCGGTGCCGGAGAAGTCCGACAAGAACGAGGATCCGGAGTCGACTGAGGCGAGCGAGGCGGAGACCCGCATCTTCATCAAGAAGCGTCGCTGCGCGCTCTGCCGCACGGCGATGGATTCCTGGCTGATGGATGAAACGCGCCGACTGCACATCTGCGGACGCAACCCCGACTGTCCCGGTTCGGTGGTCGAGACCGGCCACTTCAAGCTCAAGGGCTATGACGGCCCGGTCATCGAGTGCGACCGCTGCGCCGCGCCGATGCAGCTGAAAACCGGCCGCTTCGGCAAATACTTCGGCTGTACCGCCTACCCCGAATGCAAGAACACCCGCAAACTGCTGAGGAACGGCCAGGCCGCACCGCCCAAGTGCGATCCGATTCCGATGCCCGAACTGCTGTGCAGCGACGGCAAGGCGCACTACGTGCTGCGCGACGGCATGCTCGGCCTGTTCCTGGCGGCCAGCACCTATCCGCGCCTGCGCGAAACCCGCCCGCCCAAGGTCCAGGACCTCAAGCGCCACCTCGCCGATCTCGATCCGAAATTCCACTACCTCGCCGCCGGCGTCGCCGTCGATCCCAAGGGCAACCCGACGCTGGTACGCTTCAGCCGCAAAACCCGCGAGCACTACCTGGCGAGCGAAAAGGACGGCGAGCCCTCGGGCTGGGCGGCCTTCTTCATCGACGGCAAATGGGTCGAGAAGGCTCCCGAGGTCGAGGAACGCCCGACACGCGGCGGCAAGAAGTCCGCCAAGAAGTAGGCGGGATCCGAAAAAGGGTTCTGCGGCCTTCCGTGTGGGTTCTTCCTGCGGGAAAAAACGATTCTCCGGCATGATGAGTGGGTGCAGTGCAGTCCACGGGAGAGGATCAGGCCGCAGAGACGCGGAGACGCAGAGACGAAAAGCTTCTATTTTTGTCTCCCTCTGCGTCTCCGCGTCTCTGCGGCCAGCCTTCCTCACGTTGATCCCGAGAGCGGACCACGTGATTGCCATTCGCAATCCACTCATCTCGCCGCAGAGCCCGAAAAAGGCATTTGCCACAGAGCCCACTGAGGGCACAGAGACGAGGGGATGGCCGTCCTCTGTGCTCTCTGTGGGCTCTGTGGCTGGATGTCCTTCTCCTATCCGGTCTTGCTGCGGGTCGACCGCTGCCCGGGACTGACGCACCGGCGGGTGATTGCCTTGCCGATCCCGAGTCAGGAGAGTGTCGGTGAGGTTATCGCCATGGCTGATCCGCTCGAACTGCCGCAGACCCTCGATGGCCATTTCGTCCTGCACGACTGCTACAGCGTGATGTGGCCGGCGTGGCAGTCGCTGACAGTCAAGGAGCGCGAGGACATCTCCAGTGAGGCCGCCCACTGGCTGCAGGACGAGGCCGGGGTCGGCCAGATCTACAGCGCGTTCTACAGCGTCGTCGGCCACAAGGCCGACCTCATGCTGGTGCACTACCGCTCGAAGGTCGAGGCCCTCAACCGCACCGAGCGCGGGTGGAAACGTCTGCGCCTGGCCGCTTTTCTGCGGCCGACCTACTCCTACTTCTCGGTCATCGAAGCGAGCATGTACGAGGCCGTCGCCATCGCCCAGCGTAAGGCCGGCACCAAGGGCCTGACCCCAGGGACCCGCGACTACGACGAGGAGTTCGAACGCGAATTGACCAAGGAGAAGAAGGTCCTGGAGAGCCGCGTGCTGCGCTCGATTCCCGATCAGCGCTACCTGAGCTTCTACCCGATGAACAAACGCCGCGGTGAGCAGGTGAACTGGTACAGCCTGTCCGCCGATGACCGCCGGGCGATGATGCGCGGCCACGGCAAGGTCGGGCACAAGTACGCGCGCGAGATCACCCAGGTGATCGGCGGCAGCATCGGCCTCGATGATTGGGAGTGGGGCGTCAGCCTGCACAGCAACGATCCGCTGGCGATCAAACGCCTGATCACCGAGATGCGTTTCGATCCCGCCAGCTCGCTCTACGCCGAGTTCGGCCCGTTCTATTTCGGCATCCGCCAGCAACCCGACGATCTGCCGATGGTCATGTCAGGTGGGCTGGCCTGATCCTCTTTGTTCATTTTCCCAGCCGTTGGGTGATGACCCCCAGCCAGCCCAGTCCGGGATAGGTCTCATAGCCCGGAGTTTTGGCGAAGCCGATCACGGTGTCCTGCTCGCGGTAATGGCCGATGGCCTGGTCGCTAGTCTTGAGCGGGAAGCGCTCCTCCAGGATGCCGACGCCATCTGATGCGGCGATGACACGATGCGTGGCATCGACGATCAGGCAGCGGGTGCGATCGCGTTCCTTCTCCGAGAGGCGGACGCCCTTGACCACCGTCCGGGCCTGGGTCTCCCAATCAAAGAAGATACCGATCACTCCGATGGCGCGCCCATCCTTGCGGCCGCCTGTGCGTACCGCCGCGGCATAGGTCGCGACCAGGCGATCATCGCAGGGCGCTGCGCGGCTGACATCCGACACCGCAAAATGGTCACCGTTGGCACCGGCCATGGCATCGCGGAACCAGTCCTGATCAGCGACGTTGGCCTGCGCGACGCGTGGAAAACGCGCGGGCCGACCCGAGGCCAGGACGTTGCCCCGGGGGTCGCAGATCCACAGATCGAGGTAGACCGTATAGGCGTCGAGGATCACCCCGAGTCGGCGGGTGGCTTCTGCGCGCTCGATGGGCGTGGGATTGCGAAGGGCGGCGACCACCGCGGCGTCGGTCGCCCACCAGCGCACATCGCAGGAACGCTCGTAGAGATTGCGATCCATGATCTCGATGAGATTGAAGGCAAGGTCTGATAGGCGACGGCCATAAATGTCGGCAACCAGTTCGGTGCCGAGATGGTTCAGGGCGGTCAGGCGCTGATCCAGCAGTTCGGTCAGCCTGGTGGCATGCTGGTCGATCTCATTCGAGATGTGATTGATCTCCTTCGCCACGACCGAGAAGCCTGCCCCGTGTTCGCCCGCCCGCGCGGCCTCGATCAGGGCATTGAGCGCAAGGATCTTGGTACGTCGGGTGACATTCTGGATGTCAGCGACCTGCTGGTTGGCGATGGCGCTGACCTCCTGGGCCAAAGTCATGACTCGTTCAGGCATGGGACCCCCGCTCGGGATGTTCTACCTCATAAACCAGTTCATCGGTTGATTGCGCCGATTGTTTCACCGCGATGCAGTTCCGCCTGGGCTACCACTCTTCCTGCTCGCGCAGAGTCTCCGACAACCAGCGCAGCACGTCCATCAGCGCGGTCTGGCCGTGGGTCCGCCAGGGGCTGATGACGCGATAGAACGCCACCTCCTCCAGCGCCGAGGCCTCCGCATTCAGGTCCAGCGCGGCGATGGCGTCGCTGGTCTGCTGGGCGGTCTCCGCCAACTGGGTCAGGTCGGTGATGATGTCGGCGGTGACCGCTTCCTGATCGTGATCGAGCACGTTGTCGAGGCGGCGATAGGAGCTGTCGAGGCGATGGGCGCTGAAGTAGCCCTCCAGGCGCACGCGCCAGAGGTGGGCGAGCTCGCTGCGCCGCAGTGGCGCCGGGGGCGGCAGGTCGGCGATGGGATCCGCCGCTGGCACGGCGTGGACGAAATGCAGCAGGCGCGATTCGGCGCGGTGCAGGTAGAGCTTCACCACCGTCAACTGCTCTTCCCAACGGCGGAAAGTGCTGGTGAAGGCGGGGTCGCTGGTGCACGCGCGGAAGCAGTCCTCGAGCCAGGAGTCTTGCGCTTGGCGCAGGCCACCGAGTGCGCGCGCGAGACGCTCGACTGCGGGATGTTCCTCAGGCGCTGGCATCGAAGCGTGCGCCGGGCGCCAGGACGGGGAGGGGAGGCGACTGATCGGTCGACGCGGCATCCGGACCCGACAGCGCGGCCGCCGCCGAGGTCCGGTACGACACCGGATGGTCGGGTGCGGCTCCCAGCAGGTCGAGCGTGCGTTCGACCCGTGCAATCGGTGCGTACGCGACCACCACCCGCACGGTCGGGCTGAAGCGGCTGATCAGGGTGTGGATGGGGCTGAGGCTCATGTGCTGGTGGTGGGTTCGCTGATCGCAGTGTAACCTTGCCAGACGAAGCCGTCCAGGCGCTGGGGCGGCAACACTGACTTTGGAGTCCAGGTTCCCGATGGCTGACGATCTCTTCGCCAACAACCGCTTCAAACCCGCTCCGACCAAGACCGCCGTCGACGACGACAGTGGCCAGGAGTACCGCACCCAGTCCTTCGGCAAGACCATCCATGTCGGCGAGGCCGACCTCTTGGCGGAGGTCGATCGCATCCCGATCCTGCCCAAAGTGGTGCAGGAGATCCTCACCCGCGCGGGCAGCCAGCAGAGTTCGGCGAGCGAGATGGAGGATCTCATCCGCCAGGACATGGTCATCGCCGGGCGCCTGCTCAAGCTGGTGAACAGCCCTTTCTATGGACTGAGCAAGAAGGTCTCGTCGATCACCCAGGCGGTCTCCATCGTCGGCTTCTCGTCGCTCAAGAGCCTGGTCCTGGCGGCCTCGGCCTCCAACCTGATGGTGGTCGAGCTGGACGCGTATGGCTTCAAACCCGAAGGCCTGTGGCAGAACAGCATCGTCACGGCGATGCTGGCGCGCGACATCGCCCTCCGCTGCGGCGTGGGCCGCGACGACGCCGAGGAATACTTCCTCGCCGGCCTGATGCGCGACGTCGGCATGCTCGTTCTCGGCCCATTCCTGACCAAGCACCGCATCTCCCTGCGCAAGAAGATCGGCAGCAAGGACGACATCCTCACGCGCGAGCGCCGCGCCATCGGTTTCGACCATTGCTGGGTGGGCGAACGCGTGGCTGAGAAATGGCGTCTGCCGGCGGTGCTCACCCTCGCCATCGGGAAACACCACCGCATCCCCAATCAGCTGTCCGACCTGCAGATGAAGCAGCTCGCCACGATCCGCCTGGCCGAGCGCCTCGGCTACAGCGCGGGTGCCGGCGTCATCACCGACCACCCCTTCGAGACCCACATCGATGGGATCCTGCTGCACGCGGTCGGATTGAGCGCCAAGCAGTTCCAGACTCTCATGTTGGAAGCGCCCGCCATCGTCGCCAAGGCCGGCTCCTCGCTGGTGTGATGACGTTCGGGGCGGGCTGGCGGACGGAGCAGGTCGTCAGGGCCCTGGGACTCGCACAGGGGCGACTGCCCATTGCGGAATCGGGCCCATGCGGGGTAGACTTGCCGGCATGGAACCCGTGGCCGTCACCGACTTCCAGGCCTCGCTCGGGCGCATGGCCGACGCCCTGGTCGGGGTCGAAAGCAGTCGGGCGCTGCTGGTGCAGGTCGAAGATCTGTTGACCAGCCTGGAGGCGATGCCGGCGCGGCTGTTCCTCTTCGATGGCGATGCCCAGGTGTTTTACGGCGCCGCTGGTTTCGGCTGCCCCCGCGAAGCTCCCGATATCACCCTGTCGCAGCTGCTCGACCAACCGTCGGCGTGCTGGCATCCATTGCGCAGCCAAGGCAACTGGATCGGTCTGCTGGACGTGCTCGCTGGAACAGCCGCCTATCCCGCCGCCCTGGTCGATCAGCTCGGCGTGCTGCTCGCCCCCACCATCACCAGCCTGCACCGCCACGAGACCGTGGTCCAGCAACTGCGCGAGGTCCGCGAGGAGGTCACCCAGCTGCTCGGTGCGGGTCAGTTGCTGCGCCACCTCGATGTCGAGGTGCTGCTAGTCAAGATCCTGGAAACCGTCATGGGTGCGGTCCGTGCGGAGGTCGGCGCGGTGATGACCACCAATCCCGACGGGGTCCTGCAGCCGCGCGTGGCGCTGGGCCTCAAGCACGAACACGTGCAGGCGATCAGGCGCCGCGTCGATGGCCGCAGCGTGGCGGAGTACGTGCAGGAGCATGGCCAGGCCTTGTGTCTCGACACCACCGAGATCGAGGACCTGCTCGACCTCAGCGCCCTGGGTGGACACCTCACCGGACTGCTGGTCCTGCCGCTGTCTTCGCGCGAACACGTGCAGGGGGTGGTCATCCTCGCCAACCCGGCGGTGGATTTCGGCCCTGCCGAACAACGTCTGGCGGAGACCGTCTGCAGCCTGGCCGCGATCGCGCTCGACAACGCCCTGCTGGTCAAATCCACCGTCGATCGTGAACGCATGCGCCGCGAACTCGATCTCGCCCAGTCGATCCAACGTCAGATGTATCCCGGTCGCGGCATCACCGCTGCGACCTGGGTGGTCGATGGCATGTCGCGGCCGTGCGATGAGACCGGTGGCGACTACTACTCGTTCCTCAAACGCGATGGGCACCTGCTGGCGATGATCGGCGACGTCAGCGGCCATGGCCTGGGCGCCGCGCTCTACACCACCATGGCGCACGCCGTGGTGCAGCAGCAGCTGCGCTGCCATACAGCGATCGAGCCCGCTTTCGAAGCGCTCAACGAGGCGCTGTTCCATTCCCAGAGCGGACGCTTCATGACCGCCGCGCTGGTCGACATCGACCCTCAGCTCAACCTGAGCTATGTCTCCGCCGGGCACAATCCGCTGCTGCTGGTGCGTCAGGACGAGGTGTTCTGGCTGCCGAGCGTGGGGATGCCGCTGGGCATCGTCCCGGTCGGAGTCTTCCCGCCCCCGCCCACCATGGCTCTGAGACCCGGGGATGTGCTGGTGCTCTATACCGACGGCTTCACCGAGGCGGTCAATGCCACCGGCGAGATGTACGGCGAGGAACGCCTGGAGGCGGTCACCCGCAAGGGGTGGGACGCGCGCCTGTCGCCGGAGGCGATGATGCTGCTGATCACCGCCGACGTCGACGAATGGTCGCAGGGACGCCCCCATGAGGACGACCTGACCATGGTCGTCATCTGCATTCCAACGCATCATTAAGCGGAAAAGTGGAAGCTCGCCCAGCGATGCAGAACGCCGGAACGCTCTGGGCGTATCCGTTTCCGACCGTCTCAGGGAGTCGTGGACACCCCCGCCTCAACGGGCTTGGCCAAGACCCGGGTCGCTAGTAGGCTCCCACCCCGTCTGGAAGGAATCCCCATGGCTGTGCGCCTTTTGACCCATTCCGTTTGGCTGATCGCCCTGGGTCTGATGCCGCTGCTGGCGCAGGAGGACGTGGCCCCGGCGCTGCCCGAGCTGGCGCCCACCATCGGCAAACACCTCGAGCGTGATTATTACGATCCACACCGCTTCGAACCCAAGCTGATGGTCGTGCGCGCGCTGCGCTCGCTCGAAACCGCCGAGACCGGCGTCGACACCAGCTGGAAGGACGGCGTCATCACCGTCACCGTGGCGGAGAAGGAGATCGCCCTCGCCGCCGCTGATCCGACCAGCCTGGAGCAGGCCATGGCGCTGATCGAAAAGGTGCGCCTGGCGATCGACGGCACCACCCTCTCAAACGAGCGCAAACGCGATCTCGCCTACGTGCTGGTCAACGGCGCGCTGCACGTGCTCGACCCGCACACCGTGGTGATGCCGCCGGAGCCGGCCAAGGAGTTCAAGGAGGACATCGCTGGAGAGTTCTTCGGCATCGGCGCCTTCCTCCAGCAGGAGGAGGGCGTCATCGGCATCGAGCGCGTGATGGCCGGCCTGCCCGCCGACAAGGCCGGGATCATGGATGGCGACATCATCATCGGCATCAACGGCGAGAAGACCGCCGGCCTCAGCCTCACCCAGGCGGTGCGCCGCATCAAGGGGCCCAAGGGCACCACCGTGGTGCTGACGGTCGAGCGCAAGATCTCGCCCGAACCGCTCGACATCAGCGTGGTCCGCGACCTGGTGCAGATGGTGACCATGCGCTCCTACCGCCGCGGCGAGATCTGCTACGTGCGCATGGACGAGTTCAACGGCTACACCGCCCGCGATCTCTACCGCGCCGTGCTCGAACTGCAGAAGGAGGGGCCGATGAAGGCCTTCGTCCTCGACCTGCGCTTCAACGGCGGCGGCCTGCTCGACCAGTCGCGCCTGGTCAGCGACTTCTTCCTGCCCAAGGGCGAAGAGATCGTGCGCACCGTGACCAGCGATGGCGAGCCGCAGATCTTCCGCAGCTCATCGCGCCAGATCCTCGACGTGCCGATGGTGGTGATGACCTCGGGTGGCAGCGCCAGTGCGGCTGAAATCCTCAGCGGCTGTCTGCAGCGCAACGAACGCGCGGTGGTGATCGGTTCCACCACCTTCGGCAAGGGCTCGGTGCAGACCATCAAGGACCTGAGCGACGGCAGCCGCTTCAAGCTGACCATCCAGGAATATCAATTGCCCGGCGGGGTTTCGATCCAGGACCTGGGCGTCAATCCCGACGTCAAGCTGGTGCGCCATGCGGTGCGCGAGGATGGCACCGTCGACCTCGTCCCCTTCACCGGCAGCCGCGAGGAGGACGACGAGTTCGCGCTCAAGAACAAGGCCGCCTACGAACATCCCGCGACCTATGAACTCGGCTGGTTGGCCGAACACCAGGCGCTCGAAGAGTTGAAGAAGTCCGGCATCGCCGCCCGCGAGTTCGTGCCTGATCAGGAGGCCACGCTGGTGCTCGACCTGGTGGCGCAGGCCGCCGCCAGCGAGGGCTTCTCCGCCGCCGCCGAGAAGGCCGACAAGGACCGCGGCATGCGCGCCTTCCTGCTCGCCCGCCTGAAGGATCCGGTGGCGCGTTTCGCTGATCGGGAGTCGCAGGCCCTGGCCGCCGCCTTCAGCAAACGCACCCCGCCGCTGGTCTGGGGCGCGGGCGGCGCGCCGACCGAAGGCAGCCTGGCACTCGCCTTCAGCGGCCCGGCGACGGTCACCGCCGGCGCCACCACGCCGGTCACCTTCACCGTCACCAACCGCTCCGACGCCGCCATCGGCCGGCTCTACGGCGTGGTCCAGGCCGATCGCTACAGCCCGCTGTGGGAAGACGAGGTGATCTTCGGCCAGGTCGACGCGAAAGGCAGCGTCAGCGGCAATCTGCGCTTCGCCGTGCCGCCGCGCGCCTTCGCCGGCGAGGAACGTTTCACCCTCGACCTCTACGACGATCACGGCGGCGCTGTGCGGGCCAGCGTTCCGGTCACGCTCAACATCCAGGCGCAGCCGCGCCCGCACCTCTCCTACACCTGGACCCTGGAGGACGCCAACCACGACGGCCAGCTCGATACCGGCGAACAGGGCGCGGTGCTGCTGACGGTCAGCAACGACGGCGAGGGGGCGAGCAGCCGGCTCGACCTGCGGGTGTTCAAGGACAACGACCCATTCGTCCAGTTGGGCGACAAGGGCGGCAAGATCCCCGCCCTGCAGCCCGGTGCCAGTGGCATGGTCAAGGTTCCGCTCTCGGTCCTCAAGGAAGCCAAGCAGGGCGATCGCACCGAGGTCTTCGCCGCCAAGGCCATCAAGCTGCAGGTGCGGGTCGATGAACGTTTCGACGAGCAGGTCGACGCTCGTTTCCGCGCCAGCTTGTTCCACACCCTGAGCATTCCGGTGGGCTCCAAGGCCGCGCCCACGCCGATCGTCCAGCCCAGCCTGCAGCTGGCGGGCACTGTCCGCGATGGCAACCGCGTCACGCTCACGGTGGCGGTGGCCGACGACAACCTGCGCTTCCTCACCACCTTCCTCAACGAGGACAAGGTCGACCTGCTGCCCGCCGCGCGCCTGCCCAAGGACGGCCGCTACCAGGTCACCATGACGCTGAAGCCGGGTGCCAACGCCATCCGCGTGGTCGCGCTCGACAACGATGAGATGGACGAGGTGCTGCCCATCCGCCTGTGGGGCGAGGGCACGAGCGAGGAGAAGCAGGTCATCGCCAAACCAGCGACCGCGCCCAAGCCCACTCCGCCCGTGAACGCTCCGGTCATTCCATAGTACGTCCGCTGTCCGCTGTCCGTTGTCCGATGTCCCGTAGATGAGGGACCTCGGACCTCGGACCTCGGACATCGGACATTCCCCCCAGGTTTTCCATGCTGATTCGTCCGCGCCGCAACCGTGCCTCCGCCGGCATCCGTGCGCTCATCCGTGAGACCCATCTGACGCCGCAGCACCTGGTGCTGCCGTTGTTCGTGCAGGAGGGCGAAGGCGAGACGCCGATCGCTTCCATGCCGGGTTGTGCACGGCTGGGCATCAGCCGGCTGGTCGCGGTCGCGCGGGTCGCCTGCGAGCTCGGCGTGCCGGCGGTGGCATTGTTTCCGCGTCTCGATGACGCCCTGAAATCGCCGCGGGGTGAGGAGAGCCTCAACGCCAACGGCCTCCTGCAGCGCGCGGTGCGGGCGCTCAAAAGCGCGCTGCCGCAGCTGGTGGTGATCACCGATGTGGCGCTCGATCCCTACTCCAGCGACGGGCATGATGGCCTGGTGCTGCGGGGTGGCATCGCCAACGACGAGACCCTACCGCTGCTGGCGGCGATGGCGGTCGCGCAGGCGCGGGCCGGCGCCGACGTGGTGGCGCCCAGCGACATGATGGATGGTCGCGTCGCCGCCATCCGCACCGCGCTCGACGGCGCCGGATTCACTCAGGTCGGCATCTGCTCGTACTGCGTGAAATACGCTTCGGCATTCTATGGTCCGTTCCGCGATGCGCTCGATTCCGCGCCACGTCCTGGGGAGGATCGTCCCAGCGACAAGAAGACCTATCAGATGGACCCCGCCAACGTCCGGGAAGCCCTCCGCGAGGTCGCTCTCGATGAGGCCGAAGGTGCTGACTGGGTGATGGTCAAACCCGGACTGCCCTACCTCGACGTGGTGCGCGCAGTGCGCGAGCAGACCGCGCTGCCGGTGGCGGTCTATCACGTGAGCGGCGAGTTCGCGATGCTCAAGGCCGCCGCCGCCAACGGTTGGCTGTCGTACGACGACTGTTTGCTCGAGAGCCTGACCGCCTTCCGCCGCGCCGGCGCGGATCTGATCTTCACCTACGGCGCGATTGACGCGGCGCGGCTGCTCGCGCGTTAGCTGCGAGATGACGATAGACCGGAAAGCCATGCGAGGTGCGAGGGAAATATCAAACCGCAGAGTTTCCGGGCGCCCCCTGGGGGTGCTTCAGGCAAGGAGGTAACTGGAGTTGTCCGTTCGGACGCGTATGGCGTGGTCTTCACCGTCCGAGGTGGCCGTAGCCGTTTGACCATTGGTGTCGTTACCCGTC
>JANPIY010000047.1:0-2108 GCA_031425255.1 Planctomycetota bacterium | reverse complement strand
CGCCGCATGCTGGCGCCAAGCGGCGCGGTCCCCACGGCAGGCTAAGCCACTAGCTGCACCTCGCCACGTGAAGACCAGCATGGACCAAAGTGGCCGACTATGCGCCGGCCCGAAAAGGTCTGTTGGCTGCCGTCGCAACGCGAGGAGCGCCGTCCTACGCTCGTGCGCCGGCGCTGCTGGTGGAGCATCATCGTGCTTCTGGCTGTGGTTATGGGCGGCAAGGACCAAGCGTACCGCCGCCGGTGGCCGAATTCCAGCATGTGACTATCCAGCGGGTCGCAGCCGTGCCGGTCGCGCAGCCCGGCCGCACCTCGGCCTAAAGAAGTGCTGAGGTGCCGCCACTGCTGAGGGCGACGCCGTAGAGCGGCTCGCGCCATCGCGCATTACGGAACCCCGCCCGCTTAATGGGAAAGAACCACTTAGCCCGTGCGGCTAGCCTGTGCTGGTGCCGAGTTGCACGCACACGACAGAAGGCGAGGAGGACTCGATGCCGATGACCAGTACCGAAAGAGGCTACCTGCCACCGGAGATGCGGCGAGGTCGGCGCCGGTCCTGCCGGGTGATTGCCGTCACGGACAAGCTCGACCAAATGCCGCGGCAGAGCCGTGGCTTCCTCGATCACGAGGTTGCCCGATGCTGAGACTGCACGCCGCAGTATCTACGAATTCACAGAGCTTGCAGTCCAGCATGACCACTACTGCAACCAGCAAGGAGTACGCATGATGGGTCAGCTCGACGCAAAGGTCGCCGTAATCACCGGCGCGAACAGCGGCATCGGCCTCGCCGCCGCCCGGCGGTTCACCAAGGAAGGCGCTCACGTTTTTATGACTGCGCGCCGCGGAAAGGAACTCGACGCGGCCGTTACGGCGGTAGGCGGCAAGGCCCGCGGCATCCAGTGCGACGTGTCTCGCCTGACGGAGCTGGAGCGTCTCTTCGCCATCATCCGCGAGGAGGCTGGATCGATCGACGTACTCTTTGCCAATGCCGGCGGCGGCAGCTTCGCGGCACTAGGGTCGATCACCGAGGAACACTTCGACAGCACCTTCGCGACCAACGTCCGCGGCACCCTGTTCACGGTGCAGATGGCGCTTCCGCTGCTGAAGGACGGCGCCTCGATCATCCTGACGGGCTCCACCGCGGCCATAACGGGCACCCCCGCCTTCAGTGTCTACAGCGCCAGCAAGGCGGCCATCCGCAACTTTGCGCGGAGCTGGATCCTCGACCTTGCGCCGCGCCGGATCCGGGTCAACGTGCTGGCACCAGGCTCAACCTCCACGCCCGGATGGCACGGCCTCGCGACTTCGCCGGAGATCGACCGGCAGATGGTCCAGATGGTGGAGCAGACGAACCCGCTCGGTCGGCTGGCCGACGTCGATGAGGTGGCGAGCGCCGCACTGTTCCTGGCGTCGGATAACAGCAGTTTCGTCAACGGGATCGAGTTGTTCGTCGATGGCGGATCGGCTCAGATCTAATCCGCCTGGCGTCAGGATCGCTCAGGGAGACGGGCGATGACGGATCAAGGCCCGGTGTGGAATCGCGTGGCGGCGGGCGGCGTCGCGCTGGCCGCGGCTGCGGGGATGCTGGGGACCAAGCGCCACGAGAACACCCACCCCTTGGACGATACCCTTCACCGGCTGTGCACCAGGTTGGAAGCGAAGGCTTTACGGCAACGCCGCTGGTGCGGTGCGGGTCATCTTCAGTGGCGTAGACGCACCACCGGCAACCGACAGCGCGAACGGCAAATCGCAGAGCTCATCGAGCACCACGAGATCGACGCGGCATAGCTGGTGGGCCGGCCGTCGCTGGCGCCCCACACCGGCCTCTGCCTTAAGCTGGCTCAGCAGGTCGACCACGATGCAGAATCGTCCGCGCGCGCCATCGCGAGTGCAGGCGCGTGCGATGGCGATCGCCGGTGTCTCTCGCCCGTCCACAATCTGCCTGCCCACCGCGAGGTAGTTCGCCGCGTTTAGCGTGGCGACAATGGCGATGATCCGAATGATGCATCGACGACTGGCTGCACAGCCCCTCAGCGTGAATCTGAGCTTCCCTGATGAGCTGGACCAGCGCCTCTGGCTGACCGCGGAAAACAGGATGGATTGGTCGCCGCA
>JANPIY010000046.1:0-4816 GCA_031425255.1 Planctomycetota bacterium | reverse complement strand
GTCCCCGCCAGCGTCAACGTGCCGGCCCCGGTCTTGGTCAGCGCCACCGTGCCGGTGATACTGCCGTCATAAGTATTGGTGCTGGCAATGGCACAGGTCAGCGTCGGCATACCCACCAGGCTGGTGACGTCGGCGGTCGTGCCCACCCGCGTCACAGCGGTCACGGTCTGATGGAAGCCGACGAGATCGAGGGTGGAAGCTCCAACGGCTCCGAGGGTCACCGTTGCGGTGGTCGGCAGAACGTTGTCCGCCCCCAGCAGCAGCCTAGAATGGGTCACACTGCTGGAGGGGTAGCTACTGCCGGTATTGGTGACTTCGACTTTGCCGATGCGATAGGCCACATTCGCCACACTGGAGGTGATCGCACCGGTCAGGCGTAGCGTGCCGACCCCGGTCGCGCCGAAATGGCCGCCCGCTGCGGCATTCGCGGTGATGCTGATTGCTCCGCTGCAGGTCGCGTCAAAGGCCCCGGTAAAATTCACCGCGCCTTGTCCCGCCACGCCACCCCCGGCGATGATGATCGGGTTGGCGATCGCCAGCCCATCGGTCTCCAGGCTCAGCTGGCAACCGCTGGCCGTTCCGACCGTGACCGTGCCGCCGAGGCCGAGCGCGGTGTTGCTGGTCCGGATCCCGAGCACTCCGCCGATAATGTTTGTAGCACCGGTGTAGGTGTTGGCACCGCTCAGGATGAACCCGGCGCCCGCGACCGAGCACACCTTGCTGAGATGGCGCGGTCCTCCGGTTTCGGAGATCACTCCGCTGATGGTGGGGAAGTTGGTCGTCGAATTGCCACCGATGAAGCCATCGCCTGCTCCTGTCATGGTCCCCGCGAGGACGACGGGGCCCGACCACGTGGAAAGGCCCTCCAGACGCAGTTGGCCCAACGATTCGCCAGTGTTGCCACCGTTGAGGACGATGGTGCTCGGCACGGTGATGCCGTTGCTGATGTAGAGCGTGCCATGCGTCAGCACGTTGATGGTCGCGGTCGCATGCGTCGATCTCCGCATGGCGAACTTGCCGGCTCCCGCCGTGGCGCCGGCGCCGACGTTCAAGGTCCCGGTGAACGCGCTCCAATCGCTGGCGGATGTGCATTGCAGCGAATTCGAAGCATTCCCCAGCGTGATATTGATGATGCCGGCGCCGCTGAGAGTGGTGAGCCCGGTGTAATTCGAATTGCCCCCCACGGTCAGGTTGAGCGTCCCATCGTTGCTGACCGCACCGGTGCCGAGCGATCCGACGACCGGGGCGATGAGCGTTCCCGCGCTGATGGTGGTGCCACCCGTGTGGGTGTTGGCGCCTGACAGCGTCACGGTGCCGCTGCCGACCTTGGTCACCCCGCCTGCGCCGCTGATGACGCCACCGAGCACGAGATCGCCGCTGGCGGTGTCGAGCGTGCGCGCCGCCGTCACGATCAGTGCCTGATTGATGGTCTGGGTGGCGACGCCGTTGTTGGTGATGGCGCCGGTCAGGGTGATGCGATTGCCGCTCGCCATCAGGGTGAACGGCGAGGCGCCCGCCGCAAAGGTGATGCTGGCGAAGGCGGAGTCAGCGGCGAAATCGTTGACCGGAGAGGTCCGCACCGCGCCCGCGAACTGCAAGGCCCCGCCGATACCGGGGGCCAGGTCACCGACCCAGTTGGCCGCCGTCCGCCAATTATCATCTATACCGCCACCATCCCACACCCAGACGTAGGCGGGATCGATGTCCGTCAGGGTCACCGTGGTGGCACTGTACGTGATCATGAAGGTGCGACCCTGCTGGGTGAACAGCGTGCGGTCAGGCAGGCCGGTGAAGGTGCCGGTGATGGAGGGTGCGGAAACGATGGTATAGACCTTGAGATAGGCCGGATTGGTGGCGGTGGCGATGGACAACGTCCCGTTCAGCGCCACTGCGCCGCTGGCATTGATGCGATCGCACGTCGCAGCGACGCCATCGAGGTCGACGGAATAGGTCGCGGTCGCGTTGCAGGTGACCGCCGCCGTGGCCAGGGTGCCGATGATCCCGCCACCGGTCCCCGGCGCGATGATGCTGCCGGCGGCGAGGGCGATGGAGCCGTTCACCGTGCCCGTCCCGCGCAGGGTACCGGCGCTGTTCACCGTCACCGCGCTGGCCGCCGCCGTCGACCCTACCACCACCAGGTTGCCGGCGCTGATGGTGGTCACGCCGGTGTAGGTGTTCGTACCACTCAGGGTCAGGGTGTGCGCGCCGGACATCACCAGCGATCCAGTGCCACTGATCACCCCACTGAAGGTCGTCGAGCCGCTGCCGGCAGCCACGGTGAGCGCGCCCGAGCCCAGGTTGATGCCGCCCGCACCCGCGATCGAGGCGACGGTCTCGGAAAAGTTGTTCAATTGCCAGCTCCCGGCGGCACCGACCACCACCGCACTGGTATTGGCGATGACGCCCGCCAAGCCGAGCCGCAGGGTTCCGCCCGTGACGGTGGTGGCGCCGGTATAGGAATTGGCGCCGGTGAGCGTGAAGGTGCCGCCGCCGACCTTGGTCAAGCCGCCGGTGCCACTGACCACCCCGCCGTAGGTGGTGGACACCGAGCCGGTGCTCAGGGTGCCGGTGCCAAGCGTCACGCCGCCACTGCCGGTAATGGACTCCACCGTCTCGTTGAAGTCGGCGAGATCCAGGGTCGCACCAAGCGAGATCGATACCGCGCTGCTGTCGGCGATGACGCCCGAGGCGCCATTGCGCAGGATGCCCGCACTGATGGTGGTATTGCCGGTGTAGGTATTGGCACCACTCAGGAGCAGGACGCCGCTGCCGGACTTGCTCAGATTGCCACCACTGATGACCTGATCGAGAGTAACGGTGAGGCCGGCAGGCACATCGATGGTACCACCAGATGCCCCAAGCACGATTCCACGGTTGGGCGAACTGAGAGCACTAGTTGTGATACGTAACGTGCCGCCGTTGATGGTCACAGAGTCCGCGGAGAAACTTGCGGGTACGGGGGCCATGTATGCAAAAAAAGGCATGGAGATAATTCCAGCCAGAATCGAATATTTGCCGGTAAAGGTCGCGTCGTTGAAGCCGAGGGTCCAGGTTCCCGAGCCGGTCTTCACCACCAGGCCGGTACCGGTACGGTCGCCGGAATGGGTGGTGCTGCTGTTGTTGGCGCCGGTGGTCAAGGTCTGCGCGCCGATCGCTACGGTACCGGCTCCGGCCAGGGAGCCGATGGTCTCGTCGAAGCCGTTCAGATCGTAGGTCGCCCCCGCGGCCACGGTCATAGCGCTGGTGTTGGCGATCACCGCCGCAGCCCCATTCCTCAGCGTGCCCGCGCTGACCGTGGTCGTACCGCTGTAGGTGTTGGTATTGCTGAGCGTCAGTACGCCGGCGCCGGCCTTGGTCAACGCACCCGTGCCGCTGATCACGCCGCTGAAGGTGGTCGAAGCGCCATCGCCACCGGCGGTGAGCGTCGCAGTCCCGAGGGTGATGGCGCCGGCATCGGCGATGGAACCGACGGTCTCGTTGAATCCCGCCAGATTCCAGGTCGCACCCGTCATCACCGTGACCGCGCTGGTGTTCGGGATGACCGCGGCGGTCCCGTTGACCAGAATGCCACCTTCGACCAGGGTCATGCCGCTGTAGGTATTGGCACCCGACAACACCGTCGACCCGCCCACGCCCTCCCGCCAGATCGCCGTTGCGTTGGCGGCGATGCTGCCAGCGATCACTCCGCTGAAAGTCTGGGTACCGCTGGTGTTGGTAAACTTGGTCCGGCTGAAGGCGTCGGTGGTGATGCCGCCGGCATAGGTGAAGCCGCTGCCGGACATGATCAGTGCGTGGGTGGCGACCGCGCTGCCGCCGGTGGTGATGAGACTCAACTGGGTGCCAGCGGTTCCCGAGATGGTCGAACTGGTGAGCGTGATGTCGTCGCCGTCGTCGGACTCGATGCTACTGCTGGCGGTGACCGAGAAGGCATTCGGCAGGGTCACCTGACCGACGTGCATCAGCTTGCCGCCGTTGAGATTGATCGGGCCGGTGCCAGACAGATTGCTGCTGACATCGAAGCGCAACGTGCCGGCGACGACGATGGTGGAGCCGCCATAGGTATTGGTGCCCGTCAGCGTCCAGGTGCCCGCGCCCTCCTTGCGCAGACTGGGAACGAAACCGCCGGCATCGCGCAGGACCCCGCTGAAGGTCCCCGAGCCCACGCCTGAGAGGAAGAGCACACGGGTGTTCGCGAGGGGTTCGACGATCCCAGACACCTCCAGGGTGCCCGCATCGACGCGGATCCTGGCATCACCGCCACCCGTCGTCAGATCGATGTCGCCGGCGATGGTGTTGGCGCCGGCCTCATTGATGATGCCGCCAAAATTCCCGGAGCTGCTGCTGATAATGAACGTGATGTTGGCGGGCAGGGTGAAGCCGCCGGCACTGCCATCCAGGCGCAGGCTGGTCTCGCCGATGGTGCCATTGGCCACGGTGACGGTATTGGGGCCGATCCCCAGCCCACTGCCGTTGGTGATGCGCAGACCACCGATCTGGATGTTGGTATTGCCGGTGTAGGTATTGACCCCGGACAAGACGACGACCGAGTCGATGATCCCATTGACGTAGAGACCGCCGCTGCCGCTGAGCACGCCGCTGAGGGTGGTCAGGCCGCCACCCTCCAGGCGCAGCAGCAGACCGCCGTTGTTGACGTTGTTGGTGAGGGTGAGGGTGCCGCCGGTGGCATTGGTGATGACCGGGTCGGTGATCCCGAAGGTCACCACGTTGGTGATGACCTTGGTACCGCTGGTGGCGTTGTTGGTGAGCGCGGTGCCGCCACCTGTGAGGGTGAACGCCGCCCCCCCGAGAACGAAGC
>JANPIY010000045.1:0-2460 GCA_031425255.1 Planctomycetota bacterium | reverse complement strand
CACCCGAACCAGCCCTGATGTCTCCATGGTTGCGATTCTGCCACGCTCGCGATCGCCGACGATGATGGAGGGATGGAGCAACCTGATCGATCCAGAGTCGTCGTTCTGGGTCGCATTCCAGCGGCAGCAATCGATGCGTTGCAGGCCCGGCACCACGTGTGGGTCTGGAGCAGCGATGCGCCGCTGTCCACCGAGCAACGAGACGAGGTGCTCGCACACGCCGACGCTGCCGTGACGCTGCTGAACGATCGCGTCGACGAGTCGTTCCTCGACGCCGCTCCTCACCTTCGGGTGGTCAGCAACGTCGCAGTGGGCTACAACAACATCGACGTCGCCGCCTGCGCACGACGGGGTGTGACCGTCACGAACACCCCGGGGGTTCTCACCGATGCCACTGCAGATCTTGCGTTCGGGTTGCTGCTGGCGGTGACACGACGACTGGGGGAGGGCGACCGGCTCATCCGGTCCGGTCAGCCGTGGCAGTGGGGCATGTTCATGATGCTCGGCAGTGGTGTGCAACAACGCCAGATCGGCATCGTGGGCATGGGTGACATCGGTCTGGCGATGGCACGTCGTGCCCGTGCGTTCGGCATGAACGTCGCCTACCACAATCGGAGAGCGGTGGATGCTGCGACCGAAGCCGAGCTCGGCGCCAGGTTGCTGCCACTCGACGAATTGCTGTCCACCAGCGATGTGGTATCGCTCCATTGTCCGTACAACACCGAGACACACCATCTCATCGATGGTCGAGCCCTGCGACTGATGCAACGCTCGTCGTACCTCATCAACACCGCCCGCGGGCCAATCGTCGACGAGTCGGCATTGGTCGATGCGTTGGTCAGCGGGGGCATCGCAGGTGCTGGGCTCGATGTGTACGAGCACGAACCAGCCGTCCATCCCGGCTTGTTGCACCTCGACAACGTGATGCTCGCTCCACACTTGGGCTCGGCCACCACGGAGACCAGAACCGACATGGCGATGTTGGCGGCGCGCAACGTGACAGCGGTGCTTGCAGGGAACGCTCCGCTCACGCCGGTAGCTCCACCCGCCCATTGACGTGCTGGGTACGATCAGGCCATGCCAATCACCGGAGAGTACGAGCCCAGCAGCGCCGCATGGGTCCGCGAGCAGGTCGCCGAGTACGAGGCCTCGGGTGGCACTCGAGCGAACACCCTTCGCGAGACTGGAATTCCGGTCATCATCGTCACCATGCGCGGCCGCACCAGCGGCAAGGTGCGCAAGATCGCATTGATGCGGGTGGAGCACGACGGGGAATACGCCCTGGTCGCCTCATACGGCGGATCGCCGAACAACCCGGTGTGGTACGACAACCTGGTCGCGCATCCAGAAGTGATGATCCAAGACGGCCCAGAACCGCATGACTACGTCGTTCGGGAAGTGTTCGGTGACGAGCGAGCGGTGTGGTGGGATCGCAGCGTCCCGGTGTACCCGCCGTATGCCGACTACCAGATGAAGACCGACCGGCAGATTCCGGTACTCGTCGCCAGCCCTGTGTGAACTGCTATTCAGCAGCGTCGATCACGGCGCCAGCGGGATGCTCGGGCAGCTCCTGACGCAGATTGGCGACCAATGCGACCAGCTCGGCCATCACGGCATCGGCGACCTCGCGAATCACCGCGGTGGACGTGTCGTCGCGATCCCCGAGCAGCGCGCCAACGTTGATGGGCACACCGACCTCGACGAGCACTTTCGGTCGGAGGACGAGATTCTTCAGCAGGTTGGTGACGATCTTGCGCCGGCTCACCACTCGGTGTGCCCCCACCATGGCGATCGGCACGATCGGGGCGCCGGAGCGGAGAGCGAGCCTCACCGCTCCGGTTTTTGCACGCTCGGGCCACATCGCCGGATCGCGGGTGATGCGACCCTCCGGATAGAGGCCGACTGCCTCACCCGCGGCAAGCGCTTCGAGGGCGGCGTCGAGGGAGTGTGCCGCCGTCGAACTTCCGCGCTGCACCGGAATGAAGCCCAGGCGTTTCGCCATCCGGCCGACCAAGGGGGCTCGAAAGATCCCACCCGTGGCGAGCAGCCGGAGCGATCTTCCCAGGCGCCGACACGCGAGGGCCAGCAAAAGCCCGTCTGCGTAACTGGTGTGGTTCGAAATGACGATGATCGGGCCATCGGGCAGCCGCTGGGCGGCACGGCGGACGCTTCGCTGACGCTCCACGGTGAGCCGACTCACCAACGTGACCACCACACCGACGAACCCTGCGGCCACGGCGTACAACACCGCACCCGAGGCACCGGGTTTGCTCCAGCGCTGGCTCACCGGAACCGGTCGTCGGCCCGAGCGGTGACACGCGTGCGTGGCGGGGGTCGACGCATCAGATGCTGCTGATGAGGCGGTTCAGCGTGGCACTGGGGCGCATCGCAGCAGCGACCTTGGCCGGGTCTGGTTGGTAGTAGCCGCCAAGATCGATCGGGCTGCCTTGGGCGCTGATC
>JANPIY010000044.1:0-2492 GCA_031425255.1 Planctomycetota bacterium | reverse complement strand
CCCCTGGATCCACCTGATGCCCTCCCTCCTGATCGCTGGCCCCCTCGCTCTTGATGACCTGCCGCAGGCCAAGGGCCTGCTCGGTGGCGCCGGCGGCTACGCCGCCATCGCCGCGGCACCCCTCGCCCATACCCAGCTCTGGGCCCGTGGCGGACAGGACATCGGCACGCAGGTGCGTGGCATCCTCGAGCACCGCGGGATCGACCTCTCGGGCGTCACCTGGGAAGGTCCGACCCTGCGTGGCGGCGAGGGTGCGCCTCCGGTCACCAACGCCCTGCCCGAGGTCGAACCGACCGATGCCGAGAAGCTCGGCGCGGTGCTGGTCCTCGGTCTGGCCCCGGATGAATGGCGGCGCGCCGTCAGCGTCATCCAGGCCCTCCCAGGAGGCGACACCCGCACCCTGGTGATGGCGCCACGTCCGGCCGATCTGGAAGACGCCCGCTTCCGCGCCGAGGTGTGCGCGGCCGCCGATGTCCTCATCCTGTCGGCGACCAAGGCGGTGGCCCTCACGGTCACCAACGATGCCTACGAGGCCGCGCGCGTCTTCGTCGCCGAGGGCGCCAAATGCGTGGTGCTCACCGCCGGCCCGGTCGGTGGGCTGATCCTCTATCGCCAGAAGGCCACCACCTACCCGGCCCTGCCCATCGAGTCGGTCGACCACACCGGAGTCGGCGCGGCCTTCGCCGGCGCGCTGGCGGCGTGGCTGACCGGGGCCGGCAAGGATGACTTCCGCGCCATCAAACGTGGATGCGCGGTGGCCAGCGGGGTCGCTGGCATCTGCCTGCAGGGTCCCGGCTCCAAAAAACTCCTGGCCGCCGACCGCAAGGAGTATCTGGAACGGTTCAATCGTCTTAGGCGCGCAGCCAAAGGCTGAGGTATGATGCAGCACGATCACGATTTCGAGCGCCACGCTCACCCGGCGACACGCCGTGAGACGAACGCTCGAACCCTACGTTGACACCTGGAGTGGGTGTCATTAGCTCACGATGGATTCCGCAGGAGCTTGGCGATGCAAGAGATCCAGTACGTCACGAACTATCAGATCTTGCGCAAGATCGCCACCGGCGGCATGGGCTCGGTCTACCTCGCTGAACAGCTCGGAGCCGAGAGTTTTCGCAAGGTCGTGGCGATCAAAACCATCAAGAAGGAGTTCCTGAAGAACAAGGAGAACGTCGACCTCTTCGTCGGTGAGGCCAAGCTGGTGGCCGACCTGATCCACGAGAACGTGCTCCAGGTGTACCAGCTCGGTCAGACCAAGGGCATCTACTACATCGTGATGGAGTACGCCCACGGCAAGAATCTGGCCGACGTCATCCGTTCGCACAAGGATCGCCACAAGGTCACCAACGTCGAGATCGGCGCCTTCATCATCAGCCGGGTCTGCCGCGCGCTCAACTACGCGCACGAGGCCAAGGACATGGCTGGCAAGCCGCAGAACATCGTCCATCGCGACGTGACCCCCTCCAACATCATCATCACCTACGGCGGCGTGGTGAAGCTCACCGACTTCGGCATCGCCAAGGCCGTGATCATGAACACCCCGGACGAGGCCGAGGTGATCATGGGCAAGCTGCCGTACATGAGTCCGGAGCAGGCCAAATTCCAGGGCACCACCCGCCAGAGCGACGTCTTCAGCCTGGGGCTGGTGATGTACGAACTGCTGACCAATACCTCGGTCTACAACGTCAACGACATCGACGACCTGGTCGACAAGATGGACAACTACTCGATCAAATCGCCGCGCCGGCTGAATCCGCACATCCCGGAGAAGCTCGAAGCGATCATGATGAAGGCGCTGGAGGTCAATCCGGCCAACCGCTACGCCACCGCGCGCGAGTTCTGCCAGGACCTCGAACACTACATGTACGACGGCGGCTACGGCCCGACCAATGAGAAGCTGGCGCGTTACCTCGGGCGGCTCTTTCCCGAGGAGAGCGTGGCGCCGATCACCGGAGTAGGCTCGCCCGCATCCAGCATCAGTCCGCCCGCCGCGCCGGTCTGACGCTCGCGGCAAGCCTTGCGTGCCGAGGTGACGATCCACCATCGCGGCCATGCCTCGCGCCCTGGTCATCCAGCACCTCGCCTGCGAGGGTCCTGCCCGGCTGCGGGCGATCCTCGCCCAGCGCGGTTTCCTCATCGATGTCTGCCATGCTTTCGACGGCCAGCCCGTCCCCGCGGTCCTCGCTCACGACCTGCTGGTGGTGATGGGGGGCTCGATGGGGGTCGGCGACCTCGGCTATGCGAGGTATCCCTTCCTGGCCGCCGAGGTCGCGCTGCTGCGCTCAGCACTGGCCCGCAACCAGCCGGTCATCGGTATCTGCCTGGGCGCTCAACTGCTCGCGCACGCCGCCGGGGCGCGGGTCCAGCCGAATCGCCGTGATGGCGTGGTGGTCCGCGAGGTCGGCTGGGCGCCAGTCGATTTCCTCGGCGTCGCAGAGCGCCCTGAGCTGAGCGGCATCGCCGCGCAGGAGATGATGCTGCACTGGCATGGC
>JANPIY010000043.1:0-7287 GCA_031425255.1 Planctomycetota bacterium | reverse complement strand
CGTTCCGCAGCACTGGTCGAGCTTCCACTTTTTCCACTGAGAGCTGGTTTCATAACCCATCCCGTAGCGAGCCCGAGCCATCGTCGAGCGAGGCAAGGAAGACGGGCCGTTTGGAGCGGAGGCATGGCCGGAGGCCATGTTGAGCACCAAATGGTTCGTCTGACGCGGCCGCAGCCAACGAGGGCCGGGCGCAGTAGGGATGGGTTATGAAACCAGTTCTAAGGAGCGCACTCCGCACTCCGCGCCGCTCACAGCATCAGCGTACCGGTGCATCCGCGTAGACCATGTAGCCGATGAACATCTCATCCCAGCTCTGCTCGCCGAAGCGTACGCGCTTGCTCGGATCGGGGTTGGAGGGGTTGCCCGCCGAATTGTCGAACACGCCATCGCAGCGGATGCGCGTACCGGCGGGCACCACCTTGGGCTCGGCCAGGTTGTAGGTGCGCTGCCAGTCGAGGTCGTAACGCGGCACCGAGAGCAGGATCTCGGTGGTGCCGTCGGGATACTCGGCGGTGAAGCGCATCGCCGAACCGCGGTAGTGCATGTGCGGGGAGAGCGCATAGATGACGCTGTCCTTGACGAATCTGCGCTCGGCGTGCGCCGGCACCGCACGTTCCTGCGGCGGGATGTCGAGGCGCAACTGGAAGGCGCTGGTGACCTTCAGCTCGCGCTCGGGCTGGTCCTTCTTGGCCTTGGCGAAGTACAGGCCGAGCCTGGGCCGATCGCTGCCGGCGGTGCCGTTGGTGGTGTAGTGCAGGCTGAAGGTCAGCGACGAGCCCTTCTTCAGCAGCTTGCCCGTGCCGTCGGGAAAAGGCGTGGGTTCGAGCCCAGGGACGTAGCTCGCGAAGAACGAGGTCAGGCCACGCGGGCGCTTTTCCAGGCGGCTCTTGAGCTCGGGTGGCAGCGGCTGGCCCTTGAAACGTTCGAGCAGCTTGGCCACGCGCGGATCCGCGGCGATGTCCTCGGGGATCTCGAAGTCGTCGTCCCCGGCGAAGGCGAAAGCATGGTGCAGCCACTCGGGATGGCTGGGCTTGAAGTGGACGGCGCGGATCCAGACGTCCTTGGGCAGGTCGAGCGCGACGGTCGCCGTACGGTACGGCAGCGTACCGGTGGCGGGGACCGGCTGTTCGGGCAGGTTCAGGACGAGGTCGGGCTTGCCCAGCGGCCATTCCACCGCCGGCTTGGGTTTGCGCAGGGCGAGCGGATCGCTGGCCGAGGGCGTGGCACCGTTTTCGATCCAGTGCACCAGCGTGCGTTGTTCGGCGACGGTCATGCCACAGTCGTTGGCGAAACGGCCATGCGCCGGATCGGCGTCCCACGGCGGCATGACGCGGGTGCGGATGACTTCGCGGATCATCGCGCCGCGGCCGGCGACGAGTTTGTGGTTGTCCATCGCCCACGGTGCGGCTCCGCCCTTCTGATGGCAGGCGCGACAGTTGCCTTCGATGATCGGGGCGACGTCCTTGGCGAAGTCGGGACGATGACCGGCACGCGCCTGGGTGAAGGTCAGCGCACAGCCTTTCACGGGCGGTGCATCGCTGGCGGGTTGCTGGCCGGCCAGCACCGCAGCGATGGCCTCGCGCAGGTAGCGACGCGTAGCGACCGGCTTCTGCGCGCCGTAGCCGACGCGGTCATCCACCGGCCCACGCCAGACCAGGGCCATGTCCTTCATGCGCACCACCAGCGCCTCGGCGGTGCGGGTGATGCCGAGGCCCTCGGCTACGAGCTGGGTCTCATCCAGCAGCACCGGCAGGGTGATCAACAAGGTCTTGACCTCCTCGCTGATGGCGGCGCGGTCGTCAGCCGGCGAGGAGTCGATCAGGGCGATACGCACGCCCTTGGCCGCGTACTCGCTGGCCAGCGCCTCGACCTCGGCGACGTTCTGCCGGACGATCGGGCAACCGGTGGCGAAGGAGTACAGCACGACGATGGCGGCGTCACTTTCGCGGCTGAGCTGACGGAACACCCCGTGGTGGTCGAGCAGGGCGAAGTCGTCGACCGTGGTGCTGGCGGAGCCGACGGCCACCTCGCCAGCGGTCGCTGTGCCCGACATCGCCGGCACCAGCAGGCCACCACCCAGACAACCGGCGGCGAGGAGCAGGGCGAGGTGATGCATGGCAGACTCTCCGTCTTGGACATCCGTCAGGGATAGCGCGAGCTTGCGGCCAGGTTGCGCCGTGGTTGCCAGCGCCCGCGGCGACCGAGCATGCCCACCATGACCATCACCTTCCGCCAAGGCAATGATCTGGAGCTCGACCAGGTGATCGCGCTGTACCAGGCCTGCACCCTGGGCGCGCGGCGGCCGCTCGACGATCGCACCATCGCCGGGCAGATGCTGACCCACGCCAACCTGGTGATCAGCGCCTGGGATGGCGACCTCCTGGTCGGGATCGGCCGGTCGATGACGGATTTCGGCTATGTCTGCTACCTCGCCGACCTCGCCGTGCGCGACAGCCACCAGCGCCTGGGCCTGGGGCTGGAGCTGATCCGCCGCACGCGCGCGGAGCTGGGCCCGCGGGCGATGATCGTGCTGATCGCCGCCCCGCAGGCGGTGGACTACTATCCGAAGATCGGTTTCACGCGCCACGAGTCGGCGTGGATCCTGAGGGCGGATGAGCCCCTGCGCTGAACACCGCTGGCTGCGAACGCATCACGGCTTCCACGAGCGCGGCACCGGTCGCGGGATCCCGACCTTGCCGTCGAGCTGCGCCACCAGCCAGTCCAGTCCTTCCTGGTTGTCGCGCAGGCGGAGTTCGGCATCGGCGTCGGTGTGGTTGAGCAGGCCGATCGGTCCCTGCCAACCGCTGGCGCGGATCACGCGCAGCAGGTCGAGGTCCAACGCCCCCTGCCCGAGCGGCACGATCTTCTGGCCCTTGGCCTCGCCGTCCGGCACCATGCCGTTCAGATTGAGGGCGATGAGGTACGGCTTCATCCGCATCAGCAACTCGGCGAAACGCGTGACGTGAGCGTGGCCATGGTGCTGGTTGTAGACCACGCCGACGTTGCCGACGCCCTGGGTCTTCAGCAGCTCGATGATGGCGATCTGGTTTTCAGGTTCACCGAACCAGGCACCGTGGTTGTAGAGTCCGACCCGGCAGCCGATGGCGGCGGCGGCTTCAGCAATCGGGCGGATGCGCGCAGCCTCGGCCGCGATGCGTTGACGCTGCTCCTCGGGTGAGGCGGTCGCTGCGCCGCCGCCGGTGACCCACAGCTGGGTGTGCACGCCGTGTTTTTCCAGGGCCGCGAGGATGGTGGTCGCCGTCGCATCGAGGCTGCCTGGGAACCACCAGGCGGTGATGGTGATGCCATGCGCCTTGGCGGCGGCGATCTCCGCCTCGAAGGTCGGAATGTGTTCGGCCCGCCAATCGTAGGCCAGGCCGCGGATGCCCAGGTCTGCCAGCATCGTGGCGCGCTGCTCGGGCGTGCGCTTGCCGGCATCGTACGGCACGATGCACCACGCGAAGCGGTTGGCCTGGGCGAAGACCTCCGCGCCCACCAGCGGCAGGCCGAGGAACGAGAGCAGAAGCAGGGTGGCGAGGCGCATGGCCAGACCATACCGGTGGGGTGGACAGGTGTTCAATCCCGCCTGGGACCCGCCGTCCCTCCGGCACACGATCTCCCCGCTGGACAGTCGGACGCGTGCGGACCACAGTCCCCGCACCATCCCGGTCATGAGGTTCACCATGGCGATTCGGACATCGTTCCCACTGCTCTCCCTCGCGCTGCTGCTGACGGCCTGTGCGGAACGTTCCGGCGCGCCTGCCGCCGCGACCGGCGCGGACAGTCCGCCCGCGGTGGCCCCACCTGCCAGCAGCAAAAAAGGCGAGGTGAAGGTCGTCGCCCGCCCCTTCGCCTGGCCGCTCGAGGAAGCGCACCTGCCGACTCGCGGCGGCACCACTACCGGCGCACCGATCACGCTCGCGCCCGCCCCGTCGGCGGTCTATCGCGAGCTCGCCGGGATCCCGCTGGGCATCGAACGCGACCGGGCCGCGATCAAGGCCATGGCCGGCGACTACCGCACCTGCTTCGACTTCCAGGAGACCATCCCCCTGCGCCCTGGGTATCACCTCTCCGCGCCGTATTTCTCCTGGGCCACCGAGCGCATCAGCGTGATCGAGGACACCCCCACGCGCATCGTCCTGCAGCACCAGTTGGTGATGCGCTTCGCCGGCATGGATGAGGCCATGGTGGTCAAGCACTGGCGCCAAGACTGGACCTGGCAGGACTCCGATCTGCTGCGCTACCGTGGACGGGCGAAATGGCGCCATGAGCGCCTCACCCCCGCCGAGGCCGCCGGCTGCTGGTCGCAGGCGGTCTACGGCGTGGGCGATGAGCCGCGTTACGAGACCTTCGGGCGCTGGAGCCACGACGCCCAGACCAGTTCGTGGAGCAGTGATCGCCATTGGCGTCCGCGTCCGCTGCGCGAGAAGAACGTGCGCAAGGACTACGATGTCATCGAAGGCATCCACCGCATCACCATCACTCCCGACGGCTGGGTGCTGTGGCAGGACAACCGCAAGCTGAAGCTGGAAGACAACGGCACCGTGCCGCTCGATGGCTATCTCGCCTCTGAGATCGGCCTGGAACGTTACCAGCGCCTCGATGGCTTCGACTGGACGCCCGGGATCGCCAAGTGGGAAAAGGAGAAGGAGCGCTGGGCCCATGTCCGCGACACTTGGCACGAGGTGCTGTCGGCCGACGCGGTCCACCTCATCGGCGAGGAGAGCGTCGGCAAATCGCTGCTCGACACCGTCGCCGAAGGCGAGGCCGACGCGGGCCCGAAGGAAGTGCGCGAGGCGGTGGTGAAACCGTCTTCTGCGACGCCCGCGGAACCGACCGCACCGGCGGCGACACCCTGATCAGGACGATGATGTTCTGATGTCATCAGGCCGGGCACTACCGTCAGGCCACCGCTACGATCGCTTGCGAGGATCTCAATGTGGTCTATATCACTGGTGATACCAGGAGGTGCGTCATGACCAGCCGCGTCCGTTCTCCGCTCGTCGCCTACAAGACGTCCTCCAAGAAAGCCCGCTCGACCATCGCCGTCCCGGATCCAACGACGCCCGCAGAACGGTCGGGGGCATCACAGATCGCGAAACTCTTCGCCAATGGCCGCAGCCAAGCAGTACGCCTGCCCAAGGAGTTCCGCCTGCCCGGCAGCGAGGTTCGCATCCACCGCGAAGGGAGCCGCATCATCCTCGAACCGCTCACGGATGTCCCCCGCGATGCCAATGGCTGGCCGCTCGATTTCTGGGACACGTTGTGTCGGCTCAGTGACGGCCTCGATCCTGAGGATTTCCAGATTCCCGCTGATCCGGTTCCCCCACCGATCACACCACTGGACCAGCGTTGATGCGATATCTGCTCGATACCAACACCATCAGTTTCCTCATGCGTCAGGATGTCCACGTCACGGCTCGGTTGCGCCGGCACACGGTCGTCGACCTGATGCTCTCCACCATCGTCCTGGGCGAGGGTCGTGCCGGCGCCTACCGCAGCGCCAAGCCCGATCGTTGGCTCGCCCTCTGGCATCACCTGACCTCGGCGTGGGAGGTCGCACCATTCGACGCGCTCTGCGCCGATCATTACGGACGCATCCGTGCCAACCTGGAACGTCAGGGCAAGATGATCGGGCATCGCGATTGCCAGATCGCAGCCACCGCCCTGGCCTATGCCGAGATCCATGGTGTGACCGTTGCAGTGGTCACCGACAACGTCGGTGAATTCCATCGCGTCTCTGGGCTGCGGGTGGAGAACTGGGCGCGCTGACCTATCAAGGCACGGCGGCGAAGACGCCGAAGTCGAAGTGATAAGCATGACCGACACGGACAGGCCCAGAGATAGGACTCGGACAGGTAAGGCGCAGACACCACGGCGTGGTGTCTGGTGGCGGTGGATGACCTGAACGGCGCGCACGTTTCCATGCAAGAAAACCGCATTCACACCGACCCGACCGCCGCCACTCACGGCTTCGAGACGTGCCTCAACCCGTCACACACGAATCACAGGTCCGCTACCACCGCGCCTTGCCCACCGGTGGCCTAGGCGATGGTCCCGCCATCGAGGATCCCATCATGCCGCTACGACCGCTGCTGCCGTCCCTCCTGTGGTTGTCCGCCGCCCTCGTTCCGGCCATGGAGGTGGTGGGCAAGGTGCCCTATCTGGAAACGACGCTGCGTGCGGAATGGCGCTCCGAACTCCTCGCCAAGGTGGTGAGCGACATCGGACGTCAGATCGGCACGCCGGTCGCCCTCTCGCCGGGAGTGGAGCGGATCCGCGACACCCGGCAGGTAACGTTGGTCGACCCCGCCCGCACGCGCCTCGGTGACACCCTGGAGCGGTTGGAGCGTTCACAGGACCTGCACATCACCGCCGAAGCGCTGACCTTGCGCATCGAGACCTGGGAGGACTTCCGCGATCGCAAACGCCACCCCGTGAACCTCGCCCTGCGCGATTACGGGATGTTCCTGGGGATCCAGGATTTTCCGGGGCCAGTGCTTGGTTTCGGCGTCGCCAGCGGCGGTAATAGGAAGATATTCGTCATCGAAACCGATCGGAAGATGGACCATGATCACGCCGCTGGGCGTGGCCCCGAGTCCCATGAGGTCGTCGACTGGCTGCGTACCATCGCCAGCGACACCGGGGTGGAATTGCGCGGGAATGGCAACGCCTACGTCCTGGTGACCGATGAAGAGGAGACCGCCATCCGCCAGGCCCTGCAGGAGCTGCAGAGCCGCACCCTGCGTCGGACCGCGTGGCGCGTGCGTTTCGGCACCCTGCCGGCTGGGGAGAAGCTGCCCACCGGCCTGATCAGTACGGCGGCGGCGAGCGCCCTCGGCACCCGCCTGGGTACACCTCGGACGCTGACCTTGTCGGCGATGAACGGGCAACGCGTCCATGCGCTCAGCGGCATCCAGCAGTCGCTCATCGATGACCTTGAAATCGTCAATCATCAATTCGACCCTAGTCCGGCGGTGTTCCTCACCGGCTGCGCCGCTGATCTGCGCCCGACCATGGGCGCGCTCTTCACCCGCGTCGCCTACCACCTCTCCTGGGTCGATCCGCTTCCGTCGACCACCGTCGAAGTGACCAATCCCGCGCGCGCGGTGGCCACTGAAAACCGCACCACGGTGAAGAACGGAAAGGACAAGGAGGCCGAACGAGAGACCACCCTCAGTGTCAGCAGTGCTGCCAACGACCACCGCCCAGGGGTGACCGTCGCCATCAACAGACCCGTGGTGTGGAGCTGGATGCCGCGTGGCGACGTGTTGCTGGACCAGGACC
>JANPIY010000042.1:0-21810 GCA_031425255.1 Planctomycetota bacterium | reverse complement strand
GATCATCCGCGTGCGTGGCTTCCTCACCGGCCAGGCCGACAGTGCAATCACCAGCGCGTGGTACCGTGTGGGGCACCTCGTGGCTCGCGGTACCGACTTCGCCTTCGCGCTATCGAGCGCCGGCGCGCTGTCGTCGTGGGGGCGCAATACTTATGGGCAGCTGGGTGATGGTCAGACGGTCGGGGTACTGGAGCCACGGCCGGTGACCGGCATCAGCGGCGTGAACCAGATCGCCGGTGGCGATGGCTTCGCTTTGGCGGTGACTACGGACGGCACGGTGTGGAGCTGGGGCCGCAATGCCGATGGCCAGCTCGGCAGCGGCACGACCACAGATCGTTCGCTGCCCGCGGCGGTCACGCTCACCGCGATGCGTGGGGTTTCCGCCGGAGTCGCGGCCTCGGGCCACAGTTTGGCGTGCGCGACGGACGGCACGGTACGGGCCTGGGGGACCAACCAGTATGGCCAGCTGGGCGACGGAACGATCATCTCACCGCGCCTGACGCCCGTCACCGTTCCAGCCTTGAGCGGTATCGTCGGTGTGACGGTAGGGGACAATGTCAGCTTCGCCTGGGACCGCGACGGCTCGGTGTGGTCGTGGGGCTATACCGGGTATGGCACCCTGGGCCTTGGTTCGTCGCAGGGGAATACCCGGGTACCGCAGCGCCTGGGCGGCGTCCGCGACGTGGTGCAGGTCCAGGCTGGGTCCCTGCATGCCGTGGCCCTACGCGCCGACGGGACGGTGTGGACGTGGGGCTATCACAACGTGGGACAGCTGGGCATCGGGCCCGGGCCGAGCGTGGCGTACGTTCCAGTGCAGGTGCCGGGGCTGACGAACATCTGCGTCATCGCTGCGGGCCTCGAGCAGAGCTATGCCGTGGCGCGCGACGGTACCTTGTGGGCCTGGGGCCGGAACAACGGTGGCCAGCTCGGAGATGGCACGACCACCAACCAGTTCAGCCCGGTCACCGTGCCGGGCGTGGCCAATGCGGCCTACGTGCAGGCAGGCACCAGCGTGGTGGTGCTGCGCCAGGACGGCAGCCTGGCCAGCTGGGGTCAGAACGATCAGGGCCAGGTCGGCAATGGCAGCATGGCGACGCAGCTCACGGCGGCGCCCATCACCACCTTCACGCTGCAGTCGCAGGTGGCGAAGCCGGTGTTGAGCGCTCTCGGTGGGTATTACCGCGCGGGCGTGACCGTTACCGCGAGCACGTCGACCAGCGGCGCGACCCTGCGCTACACCACTTCGGGCGCAGAGCCCACAGCGACCGACGCCACCTATCCCGCGGGTGGCATCGCCATCAACGGCAACCAGATCATCCGCGTGCGCGGGTTCCTCAGCGGTCGGGCGGCCAGCCCGGTCGCGAGCGCCTGGTATCGGGTGGGTGCGATGCTGGCGCGCGGTAAGGATTTCAACTTCGCCTTGTCGGGGGCGGGCACGCTGTCGGCGTGGGGTGAGAACTACTACGGCCAACTCGGTGATGGTCAGAACCTGTCGGTGTGGGAGCCACGCCGGGTCTCGATCGGAGCCGTCAACCACATCGCGGGTGGCCACGATCACAGCCTGGCGGTAACGACGGACGGCACCGTCTGGAGCTGGGGCTCCAATGCCACGAGCAAGCTCGGTGACGGTACCGCCGTTAATCGATCAGTCCCGGCTGCCATCGCCCTTACCGGTATGCGAGGCGTCGCCGCGGGTTTCCCTTCCGCCGGCCACAGCCTGGCGTGTGCACTCGACGGCTCGGTGCGCGCGTGGGGCTACAACTATTATGGCCAGCTCGGTGATGGCACGAAGGTGGAGAGATCCACACCGGTTACGGTCGTCGGCCTGGTCGGTGTCGTTGGCGTCAGCGCCAGCGATGGATGCAGCTTCGCCTGGGACCGCGACGGCTTGGTGTGGTCGTGGGGGTATGCGGGCTACGGGCAATCAGGCTTGGGGCCCTGGGGCGGTTCTCCCATCACGCCGAATCGCATCGGTGGCGTTCGTGATGTGGTGCAGCTACAGGCGGGACCTCAGCATGTCATCGCACTGCGCGCCGACGGCACGGTCTGGACCTGGGGTTATGGTCCTTATGGGCAGCTCGGGCTCGGCGGGGGCACGACCAACACCAACATCCCCATGCGCGTGCCCGGGCTCGCGAACGTCATCATGGTCGCAGCGGGTATGGAGCAGAGCTATGCACTGGCCCGCGACGGCAGCCTGTGGGCGTGGGGTAACAACCAATACGGCGAGCTCGGCGATGGCACCACCACCCGCCAGTTCAGCCCACTGGCGGTTCCCGGCGTCACCAACGCGGTGTGCGTCCAGGCCGGGACCAGCGTGGTGGTGCTGCGCCAGGACGGCAGCCTGCTGGCATGGGGCCGGAACGATGCGGGCCAGGTCGGCAACAACACGCTCGCGACGCAGCTGACTGCGATGACGCTGCCGACCTTTACCCTGCAGCCTCAGGCCGCCCAGCCGGTGTTGACGCCGCCGGGGGGCTACTTCCGCGCGGGCGTGACGGTGACGGCGAGCACGTCGACCAGCGGTGCGACTCTGCGCTACACCACCAATGGCAGTGATCCCACCTCCAGCTCGTCAGCGATGCCAGCAGGTGGCGTGGTGGTGGGCGGGACACAGATCATCCGCGTGCGCGCCTTCGCCACCGGCATGGCCGCCAGCCTGGGGACTGCTGGGCGATTCCAGGTCGGGCCTTTGGTGGCGTCCGGACCGGACTTCAACCTGGGCTTGTCGCACTCCGGTGGGATGTCGGCATGGGGCTCGGATGAGTATGGCAAGCTCGGCTTGGTGTTCCCAGGTACCGCGCTGACGAGTCCTACGCCATTCGCGGGGATTCCGGCCATCAATCACCTTGCCACTGGCACGTCGTTCGGCTTGGCGGTGGCGGCTGATGGCTCCTTGTTGAGCTGGGGCCAGAACAACCAGGGCCAGCTGGCGAAGGGCGACACCGCTGACCGCGCGCAACCAAGCGTCACCGGCGTGACCGGGATCCGTGCGGTGGCGGCGGGCGCGGCGCACGGTCTGGCGATTCGCCAGGACGGGACGGTGATCGCCTGGGGGAGCAACACCTATGGGCAGCTCGGTGACGGGACCACGACCCTTCGCACCACTCCGGTGGTACTCCCACGCCTGGCCAACGTCGTCCAGGTCGCGGCCGGCGATTACACCAGCTTGGCTGTTGATCGTGACGGTTACCTCTGGGGATGGGGCTCCGCCATCGGCAGCCAGCCGCCGTCCAGCCCGATCCCCCTGCGCCTGGGTCTGCGCGACGTGGTGGCGGTGCAGGTCGGACTTTACCACGCCCTCGCTCTGGGCAGCAACGGATTGGTGTGGGCATGGGGCTACAACCCCAGGGGCCAGTGCGGTAACGGCGGCACCGGCGGCACCGTTTCGTTGCCGGCCATCGTTCCGGGGCTGAGCGATGTGGTGGCGATCACCGCTTATCAACAGCAGTCCTACGCGCTCACCCGCACGGGCAGCATCTATGCCTGGGGCGGGAACGTCGCCGGCGTGCTCGGCGATGGCTCGACCACCGATCGCGCGACGCCGACGCTGGTGACCGGGGTGACGGGAGTGGCCGGTATGTCGGCGGGAACCCACGCCATCGCCTGGACCACCAGCGGCGTCCTGTGGGGCTGGGGTGCGAATGCTGTCGGTCAGATCGGTGATGGCACGCTCACGGCGCGTACGGCGCCCGTGTCCCTCGGCCGGATGTTCCGCCCGGCACCGGAGCGCCTGGTCGTCGGCTCGGCCTCGCTCTCCTCCATCGTGCTCAAGTGGGATCGCGACGTCGGCTCTGCCGCGCACGAGATCCAGCGCCGCATTGGCACCGGCACATGGGCAGTCGTCGGCAACGCCCGGCCCGGAGCCGCTTCGTACACCGACCGCACCGTGCAGGCCGCCACCACCTACGAATACCGCGTGCGCGACAAGACCGGCGACAACTCCAACCGCTTCTCCAACACCGTGAGCGGCACGGCGCAGGCGGGAGCGGACTCCGTGCTGACCAGCAACGGCGGCAGCAACCGTTCCACCGAAGGCATGTGGCCGGTGACGTTCGACGGCAGCAAATCGACAGTTACCCGCGGCGACGCCAGCGGTTTCCGCCTCGACCTGCCGGGGACCTACCGCATCGGCGACATGGAGATCGGCGTGGGCGGCGGCACCGGCCAGTTCCTACGCGGCGATGCCGTGCGCTTCGCGGGCGACATCGCGGACTACCGCATCAACGATCTGATCACCGAGGGCGGCGGTCGTTACACCCTGATCGTTCAACCCGGCGCGAATCCAGGATTGATGTCGGCCTACGCCGCCAACGTCCCGGTGGTCAACACCGCCGGTGAGGTGGTGGGTACCCTGGTGTCCGCGGCCAACATGGGTCAGTTGCAGGTGATGATCACGCCGACCGCGGTGCCGCTGGCTCTCGGCGACGACCTCCATCTGACCATCGACAACGTCGACCACTGGTACCGGGTCACCTCGCTCGCCACCGCCGCTGGCAAGATCACGATCGGGCTGTGGACGCAGGGCCTGCTGCGGTCCATCGGCAACGGCGCCGAGGTGACGGTGTCGACCGAGATCCTGGGCTACGAGTGGTCGTGGCTGCCGGATGGCGTCACGCGCCTGCCGCTGATCGGCGGCAAGAACCACAAGCGCGCACTGCGCGGTACCGACAGCGACCCGTGGGCCTACACCGGCGCCACCTTCAACGATACCTGGGGTCGCCCGGCCGGCGCCTATCCCGTGCGACTGACCGTCACCGACAGCGCGGGCAAGACCGCCATCTCCGAAGCCACCATCACCGTGACCAACGGCGCGACGCCGGTGGCCAAGGCCGGCGGTCCTTACGAAGGCGGCGTCGGCGGCCCGCCGGTGTTCTTCAGCGGCGGCCAGTCGAGCGACGACTACGGCATCGTCGACTACTGGTGGGACGCCAACACCAGCGTCAACAGCGATGGCGTCGGCGCGGCCGACGACGATCGCGACCTCTATGGCAAGAACCCGGTCCTGGTCTACGCCACGGCCGGCGCCTACACCGCGAAACTGACGGTGGTCGATGGGCGCGGCAAGATCGCGACCTCGACCGCGACGGTCAACATCCGCGCCAATGTCCAGCCGCAGGTCTCGACCGTGCCCTTCCGCGGCGATCCCACCGTTCCGCATCCAGCCATCAGCGGCGTCGCCACCGTGCTCAAGGCGCGCGTGCGCGATGCCGGCCTCCTGACGGCGCGCTGGGATTTCGGCGACGGCACCTCGACCACCGCGGCGACGATCCCCGATCCCTGGGCGGTCGAGATCGCGCACACCTACACCGGTGCCGTCGGAACGGTGTACCAGGCGGTCCTCACCGCCACCGATACCGGTGGGCTGTCGAGCCAGTCGACCTACCTGATCAAGATCTTCGCCGACGTGCCGACCACGCGCTCCGACCTCGCCATCGATCAGGGACTGTGGTTCCTGCACAAGGCCAAGGCCTCAGCGTCGATCGCATCCGGCTGGGGCACCAGCAACGGCTTCGGAGCGCTGATGTCGCCGACCGCCTCGGCGCTGCACGCCTTCTGCATCCATGGCAGCCGTCCGGGCGGTGATCCGCGCAGCAATCCCTACGTCGAGAGCGTGCGCGCCGGTTTCGACTTCATGTACGGCAAGTTCAAAACGAACACCACGTATCCCCTCCAATACAACGACCTCTCCTTCACCGCGGGGCATGTCCTGGCGGACCAGAATGCGATCGGCATGGATATCGACGCGACGTATCCGCCCTACGAAGTCGGTCAGGTCATGGATGCGATCGCCGCCGCCGAACAGCCGTTGGCGCCGATCGCGAGCGGCTCCGCCGCGGTCAAGGGCCGTCGCACCCTCGACGTGGTGCGCGACCTGATCGACACCAGCGTCTGGGGTCAGGGGCCTTCGGGCGGATGGGGCTACGGTTGGGAAGGCGGCGGCGATGGCTCGGTGAGCCAATGGAGCGCCATCGGCTTCAAGGCGGCTGAGGAGGTCATGGGACTCTACGCACCGCAGTGGGCGAAAGACGACAACGCCAAGTGGATGGCGACCTCGTACTATCGGTTTCCCGATGGCAGCGGTGGATTCGGCTACAGCGGCTCGGGCTACGGTCCGGCGCTCTCTCCGTCAGGTCTGGTGCAGCTGGACTGGTGCTCGGCGGCCAACTCGGGAGCCTACTGGTCATCGACTGCGCAATGGATCAGGGCAAACTGGTCGGCTCAATACGTCTATAAGCCTGCGAGCATGCCCCGGCTGCGCCTGTATTCGCTGTATGCCGTGACCAAGGCCATGCGCCTGGCCTGGCCGCGCCCGGTGCACCTGCTGGAGGGGATCTACGACTGGTACGACGATCCGGTCGATGGCATACGCAAGTCGCTGGTCAGCGCGCAGCGGGTGGACGGCGCCTGGGATTCATCGGAGCTCGGCGATTGGAGCCTCGGTTCCGACATGAGCACCGCCTGGTCGCTGATCATGCTCTCGCCCAATCTCTTCCGCCAGAGCACCGAGTTCGTGCCCAACCGCGCGCCATTCGTGAAGGCCAAGTCGGTGACGGTGTACACCGATCCTGGCAAGGCCACCGGGGTGGTCTCCGCCGACATGCTCAACGACGGCTGTGTCGACCCCGACGAGGACCCCATCACCTTCCGCCTGTCGCCGGCGGGGCCGTATCCGTACGGCGTCACGCCGGTGGTGTTCTCGGTCTCGGACACCGCGGGGCTGACCACCAGCGTCACGGTGAACGTCACGGTGCTCGACAACGAGCAGCCGACGATTTCCAACCTCGTCAACCTGACTGTGCCGACCAATGGTGGCAGCAATGTCGCCACCGGCGTCAACCTGGGCTACCCGTTGGCCCGGGACAACGTCGGCATCGCCAGCATCACCAACAATGCGCCGGCGAGCTATCCGCTCGGTGCGACCTCGGTGGTGTGGACCGCGCGCGACCCGGCGGGCAACAGCAGGACCTTCACCCAGGTGGTGACCGTCACCGATCAGGAGAAGCCGCGCATCACGCCGCCGAACACCCAGGTGGCCTACGTGGCGACCGCGGGCGCCAGCGCCACCGGCATCGATCTGGGGACGCCGGTGACCAGCGACAACGTCGGTGTGACCAGCGTCACCAACAATGGGCCGACAAGTTATCCGGTAGGTACGACGACGGTGACCTGGACAGCGCGCGACGCGGCCGGCAACACCGAGACCGCGACCCAGGCGGTGGTGGTCAAGGTCTCGCCCAATGCGCCGGCGATCACCTTGTCGAGTCCAGGCAACAACCTGTCGTTCCTGGTCGGCAGCACGCTCTCGATCACCACCTTCGTCAGCAACGTCCAGGCTGGGGACGTGCTGAAGGTCGAGTTTTTCCGCGGTACGACCAAGATCGGCGAGGACCTCACCGCGCCTTACCTCCAATCGTGGCCGTCGCTGCCGCTGGGGACCTATCAGCTCACCAGCAAGGCGACGCTGCGTACCGGCGGCAACAGCACCAACCCCCCGAGCGTGACCTCGCCCGTCCGCACCATCACCGTGGTCGACGCCGCGGCGGTGCAGGCGGCGGCGCCATGAGAACGCCCCCATCCCAGTACCACGCTTCCAAACTCGCCCAAGCCGCTTCCCGGAATACGACCATGATCCTCTCGGCCATCCCTTCGCGCATCGCCGGTGTCTTCGCGGGAAGCGGCCGGCTGCGAGCGTTCGCGCGCTGGTGCGGCACCCTCGCGCTGATCCTGACATGCGCGTTCGCGACCGCCGCCGATCCCAAGGTGCAGCCGCTGGTCGAAGGCGTACAGGACAATCAGGACGGCACGTTCACCATCTTCTTCGGCTTCCAGAACACCAATACCCGCACGGTCGGCGTGCCCATCGGGCCGACCACCAGCTACGTGCGCCCAGGGGCCGACAACCAGGGCCAGCCGGTGCTGTTCCCGCTCGGCCGTTCCGGCGTGTGGCCCGACTGCGCGTTCAGCGTGGTGGCGCCCAGCAGCGGCGCGACCTGGTATCTGACGCCGAGCCTGACCGGCGGCGTCGGTACCGGCACACCACGCACCGGTACCGGCGGGTCGGGTAGCCCGCGTGTGCCCATCGACGGCGGCACGCTGCCACCCAATCAAGCGCCGGTGGCGCGCATCACCATGCCGAGCACCGGCAGCATCCTGGTGCCCGGCGGTTCGCCGGTGATCGTGATCGTCGACGCCTACGACGTCGACGGCGCTGTCACCTCGGTGCAGCTGAAGGACGGCGCGACCGTGCTCGGCACCAAGGCGCCGGCCGGCAAGGCCCAGACCAGCTTCAGCATCAGCGGCCTGACTCCCGGCAGCCACACGCTGACCGCGGTGGTGACCGACGACACCGGGCTGTCGGTGACCACGCCGGTGTGCACCCTCATCATCCGCGTGGCGCCGGTACTGACCTTCGCGCGCAGTGGCACCGGCCCATTGGTCGAGGGCGGCAGCGTCGCTCTGACTGCCACCGCCGCGGATGCCGACGGTACCATCACCAAGGTCGAGTTCTCGAAGAACGGCACCATCGGCAGCACCCAGACCGCGCCGCCCTTCAGCTGGACCGCCAGCGGCCTGGTCGCGCCCGTCGTGTTCCTCAGCGCCAAGGCCACCGACAACCATCTGCTCACCGCGTCGCAGTCGCTGGTGCAGATGGTCTACCTGCCGCCCGTGGTCTCGCTCACCTATCCCGCCAGCAGCCAGATCGTCCAGCCGCAGGGCGGCATCATCACCCTGACGGCGGCGGCGAGTGATCCCGACGGCACGGTGGCGAACGTGCAGTTCCTGGTGGGAGGCACGCCCGTCGGCCAGGCCACCACCAGCCCTTACCGCTATCAGTGGACGGTACCCGCCAACACCACCAGCGCCTCGGTCGTGGCCACCGTCACTGATGCGACGGGCCTGACCGCGAGCACGACTCCGGTGACGTTCTCCATCAACCAGTCCCCTGCGGTCACGGTGACCCAGCCCCTGCCTGGCGCGGTGGTGCAGGTCGGTGCGCCGCTGACGGTCCAGGCCACCGCCAGCGACGGTGATGGTCCGGTCACCACCATGCTGCTGCTGAAGAACGGCACGCCCGTCGCGCAGGCGAGCGGTGGCACCCTCAGCACCACCCTGGGTACTGGTGCGCCGGAATCTTTCACGCTCATGGTCCAGGCCTTCGATACCCAGGGCGGCATCTCGAACTCCGCCTCCATCCCGGTGCGCATCAATGCGCCGCCCAGCGTGCTGCTCACGACGCCGACTTCAGGCACCATCCTGAACCCGGGCGGCACCACCCCGCTCACGGCTACCGCTTCGGATTCCGATGGCACCGTGACCAAGGTCGAATTCTACGCCGACCTGGTCCTGATCTCCGCCGATACCAGCTCGCCCTACCAAGCCACCTGGACCACCGGCAGCACCGGCTTCCATACCCTCGAGGCACGGGCCTACGACAACAACGGCGCGATCACCAAATCGTCGGTCAACGTCACGGTCAACGGCGCCCCCAGCCTGACCTGGAGCACGCCCGCGAACAACGGGGTGATCACCGTAGGCCAGGCGGTGCCGCTGCTGGTGACGGTCAGCGACACCGATGGCACCATCACCAATGTCGTGCTCAAGGAGGGTAGCACCACGCTCGCGACGCTGACCGCGCCGCCGTACTCGCACACCCTGCCCGCTCCCTCTCTCGGCAGCCACACCCTGACGGCGATCGCGACCGACAACCGCGGCGCCAGCACCACCCGGACCGTGGTGTTCACCGTCAACGGCCTGGCCACGGTCACCTTGACCGCGCCGACCGCTGGGGCCGTCGTCACCGCGCCGGGCGCCCTCACCCTGAGGGCGACTGCTGCCGACGCCGACGGCAGCATCGGTTCGGTGGCGTTCTATGCCGGCACCACTCTGCTTGGCACCGACACCACCGCGCCCTTCGAGTTCACCAGCTCGCCGTTGGCCGCCGGCGCCTACGCACTGACCGCGGTAGCGACCGACAACCGGGGCGGCAAGACCACCTCGACGGTGGTCGATGTCATCCTCAATGCGCCGCCGACCCTCGCTTTCACCAGCCCCGCCGCGTCCGCGGTTCTGGGCAAAAGTCAGCCGGTGATCCTGAGCGCGACCGCGGCGGACGCCGACGGCACCGTCGCCTCGGTGGCGTTCAAGAACGGCGCCACCCTGCTCGGCACCGATACCAATGCGCCGTTCTCGCTCAGCACGTCGTTCGCTACCGAAGGCGCGCTGACCCTGACCGCCGAGGCGACCGACAACCGCGGTGCCATCACCCCAACCACCGTGGCAGTGACCGTCGCGCGCGCGCCTCTGGTGACCTTGACCGCGCCGACCGCACCCGCGGTCGTCGCCCCGGGGACCTCCGTCAACCTGACCGCCACCGCCAGCGATGCGGGCGGCAGCATCACCTCGGTGGCCTTCCTCGACGGTACGACGGTGATCAGCACCGACACCACCGCACCCTACCAGGCCACGTGGTCGTCGAACGTGCTCGGCACGCACCCCATCACCGCCGTCGCCACCAACATCCTCGGCGCGAAGGCGACCACCGCCGCGGTGGTGCTGACGGTCTCCAACCTGCCGCAGGTGGCGATCATCCAGCCCGGCGACGGTCAGATCTACGACGAGCCCGCGACCGCGATCACCCTCACCGCGCAGGCGGTCGACCTCGACAACGGAATCGCCCAGGTGCAGTTCCTGGAGGGGGCGACCGTGCTCGGCTCCGCGACCTCCGCGCCTTTCCAGGTGACGCTGGCGACGCTGGCGCAGGGCACCCACGTGCTGACCGCCAAGGCCTTCGACAGCGTCGGCGGGACCATGCTTTCAGCGCCGATCACCCTGCGCGTCAACGCCCGCCCGACCATCACCCTGACCGCGCCCGCCACCGGCACGGTGCTGACCATCGGCGACACCTTCACCGCCACCGTCAACGCTTTCGATCGCGAAGGCATCGCCCAGGTCAATCTGCTGGCGGGCACCAGCATCATCGCGCAGGCGACCCGGGCGCCGTGGACCCTGGCCCCGGTGGCCGGCGGGAGCGCGGGCGCGGTGACGCTCACCGCCCAGGTGGTCGACAACGACGGCCTGGCGGCGGTCTCGGCGCCGGTACAGGTGACCTACAACACGCGCCCCACCTGCACCATCGCTCTCGCCACCCCTGGGGCGCCCTACGACCCGGCCAGCGGCATGGGCCTGGTCGCCACCGCCGCCGACAGCGACGGCACCATCGCCAAAGTCACTTTCTATGACGGCGAGACCGTCATCGGTGAGGACGCCAGCGCGCCTTACCAGCTGCAGTGGTTCGGCGCTTCGCCGACGCCGCATGTGCTGACGGCGATCGCCACCGACAACCGCGGTGCGCCCGGACGTTCCGGTACCCTGACGGTCACCGTCAACGCGCTGCCGGTGGCCTTCCTCACCGCGCCGACCAATGGCGCGGTATTCCAGGCGCCGGCCACCATCACGCTGACGGCGACCGCCAGCGACAGCGACGGCACCATCGCCAGCGTGGTCTTCAAGAACGGCGCCACGCTGCTCGCCACCGATACCGCCGCCCCGTTCTCGCACGCGCTGACCAATCTGGCGTCCGGCTCCTACACGGTGACCGCCACCGCGACCGACAACAGCGGCGGAGTGCGGGTCTCGTCGCCGGTCACCTTCACGGTCGCCGGCGGTCCGAGCGTGGCGTTGACCGCGCCGACGGCCAATGCCGTGCTGACCGCTGGTGCCAGCGTGCCCCTGGCCGCAACCGCCAGCGTCAGCGGCGGCACCATCAGCCTGGTGAAGTTCTACGATGGCGCGAACCTGCTGGGCCAGGACGCCACGGCGCCCTTCACCAGCTCATGGATCGCCAACGGGAGCGGGACCCACACCCTCACCGCGCAGGCGATCTCCGACAGCGGCCTGAGCGCGACCTCGCTGCCCGTCAGCGTCACGGTCAATGCGCCGCCGGTGGTCACCGTCAGCGGCGCCTGGACCTCGCCCAACATGGTGCTCTCCGCGACCGCGACCGACAGCGACGGCTCCATCACGCAGGTGCGCTTCCTCGCCAATGGCACCGCCCTGAATACCGATACCAGCTCACCCTATAGCTACAGCTGGCTCAACCCAGCGGTGGGGGTCTACGACGTGGTGGCCGAGGCCACCGACAACCGCGGTGCGGTGCTCGCGTCGACGACCCTCAAGGTGACGATCAACGCGCAGGCGTCGATCCCACCGACGGTGTCGCTGACCACGCCGAGCGCGGGCGCGCGCTTCGCGCTCGGCGCCGCGATCCCGATGACGGCCACCGCCGCCCCCGGCACCAGCGGTGGGGTACCCGTGGGCACGGTCGCTCGCGTCGAGTTCTATGACGGTGCGACCAAGATCGGTGAAGACCTGACCTCGCCCTACGCCTTCACCTGGAACGGCGCGACGTCGGGCCGTCACGGCATCGCGGCGGTGGCCTTCAGCAACGGTGGTTCGAGCACGGTCTCGACCCAGGCGATCATCATCGTCAACGCTCCGCCGACCGTCGCGCTGACCGCGCCCGGCGCCGACTCGGTGGTCACCGCCGGCGCGGCCCTGACGCTGACCGCGACCGCGGCCGACAGCGATGGCACCATCGCGTCGGTCGCCTTCCTCGATGGCGCCACCGTGCTCGGTACGACCTCGTCCGTGCCTTACCAGCTGCTGCTGCCCACCGGCCTGGCCGCCGGCAGTCGCAGTCTGAGCGTGCGCGCCACCGACGACCTGGGTGGCGTCACCACCTCGGCGGCGGTGCCGGTGATCTCCAATCAGGCGCCGGTGATCGCGCTCAGCGCTCCCACCGCCGGGGTCAAACCGAACAACACCGACGTGGCCCTGGCCGCGACCGTCACCGACGCCGACGGCACCATCGCATCGGTGCAGTTCCTGGCCAATGGCCAGCCGATCGGCGCCGCAGATACCACCTCGCCGTATCAGGCGACCTTCGTCCAGCCGCCCTCGGGAAACTATGCGCTGACCGCGCGGGCCACCGACAACCGTGGCACGGTGGGGGTATCGCCCTCGATCGCCATCCAGGTCGACGCCGCACCGAGCGTCGCCATCACCTCGCCGGCGGGCGGCACGCGCGTGGTCACCGGCAGCAGCGTATCGATCTCGGCCCTGGCGGGCGACGTCGACGGCACCGTCACCTCGGTGCGCTTCCTGGTTGACGGCACCACGTTGTCCACCAGCAGCGCCTTTCCCTTCACCGCGACCTGGACCGCGACCTCGGGTGTGCATTCCCTGACCGCCATCGCCACCGACGACCTGGGTCGCACCACGACCTCGGCGGCGGTGTCGGTCACCGGCAACGCGCCACCCGCGGTGGCCATCACCGCGCCGGCCGCCAACACCAGCGTGGCGGGCGGGGTGGCGATCACCTTGACGGCGACCGCCAGCGATGACGGCAGCATCGCGAACGTCGCCTTCTTCGACGGCAGCGCGCGCCTCGCGGTCATCACCGCCTCGCCCTATACCTGGACCTGGAACGGCGCGAGCCCGCGCACCCACGACCTGACCGCGGTGGCGACCGACAATTTCGGCGCGATCACCACCTCGACGCCGGTGGCGATCACCGTCACCGACAGCAACCAGGCGCCGACGGTGGCTCTGACCAAACCGAGCGCGGCGAGCGTGGTCTATGCCGGCGACAGCGTGGCTCTCGCTGCGACCGCCAGCGACGCCGACGGGGTCATCACCCTGGTCGACTGGACCATCGATGGCGCGGTGGTGGCGTCAGACCAGACCCCACCCTATGCCGCCACCGGGACCATGCCGACGGCGACCGGCACGCACGTGGTCCAGGCGCGTGCCACCGACGAGCGTGGCCGCCGCACGCTCAGCACAGCGCTGACGGTCACCGCCAAGCCACTCAGCAGCAAGCCGCAGATCGCGCTGACCTTCCCGCTGGCCGGAGATGTGGTCAAGATCACCGATGGCATCTGGTTCGCGGCCACCGCCACGGTATCCGGCAGCACCATCAGCAAGGTCGACTTCCTCGGCAACGGCACGGCGGTGGCCAGCGACACGACGTCGCCGTACTCGGCCAGCTGGAGCCCGCTCGCGGTGGGACCGGTGACGGTCAGCGCCACGGCGACCGACGCCACCGGCGGCCAGGCCAGCACGCCCCCGATCAGCGTCATGGTGATCTCGGCCGATCTCCAGGTCATCATCACCAATCCGCCATCAAACGGCATTGTGCAGACCAATGCGCCGACCATCATCAGCGCGCAGGTGGTGAACGGTTACACCATCAGCAAGGTCGAGTTCTTCGTCGGTGGCGTGCTGCTGGCGACCGACACCTCGGCGCCTTACCAGGCCACCTGGACGCCGACCGCGGTCGCCGACGTGGTGCTGACCGCCAAGGTCTACGATTACAACCAGACCAAGACCTCGGCGCCGGTGAACGTGCAGGTACGCACCGATAACGGCATCGGACCGACGGTCGCCTTCAGCAAGCCGGTGGCGGACTATGGCATCCTCGGCACCGAGGGCGTCGTCGGCAGCGTCACATCCGGCAGCCCGGCAGCACAGGTCGCGGGCTGGACCTTGACCATGGCCCCGGTCGGCAGCGGCGACTACCGTGAGATCGCGACCGGCACCACCGGCACGGTCACGGCGACGATCGATACCAGCCGTTTGATCAACGGCCCCTACCTGCTGGTGCTGACCGGCACCGACACGCTCGGGCGTTCCAAGGTGGCGATGCGCAAGTTTCTGGTCGAGGACCAGTACAAGCCTGGGCAGTTCAGCTTCACCGTGCAGGATCTGGTGACCCCGGTCTCCGGCATCCCATTGGCCGTCAACCGCACCTACAATTCGCTCAACCGCGACCGGGTCGGCGACTTCGGCTACGGTTGGAGCGCGTCCTTCACCGACCTGGAGATCAAGCACGACGAGCAGCGCATCGATGCCTACGACCTGAGCTTCAATATCGTCAACGTGCGCAACGGCGCGGGCGGGCGCGACGTGACCGTGACCCTGCCTGACGGCAACCGCGCGACCTTCCAGTTCGATCTGGCACCGGGGGCGAACTTCCACAACCAAGCGTTCTTCCGCTCGCCGGCGAGCACCACCGCGACGTTGGGGGTCTATCCCAACTCGGCAGGCGACCTCATCACCTTGCTGCCCCCGGCGAAGCCGTACTGGGCCGGCACCTATGGCTGGACCGACTCGCCCTGGGAGCTCTACGATTTCCCTGGGTACATCCTGATCCTGGAAGACGGCACCCAGTACTTCTTCAAGCGCGAGGACCTCGGCGACCGCACGGTGGCGATCGGCTCGGCCTATGCCCACCACCACTACTACGGGAACACCTATCTCGACCGCATCGTCCAGCCCGATGGCAATCAGATCCTGGTCGATCAGAACGGCATCCGTCATCAGGATCCCAGCGGCCAGCCGACGCGGCGGATCGTCTATCAACGCGATGGCCAGAACCGCATCACCGCGGTGTTCGACTCGTTGGCGCAGGATGCCAACGGCAATCCGAGTGGCCTGGCGACGGTGAAATACGCCTACAACACGGCCGGCGACCTGGTCAGCGTGAAGCAGGTCGTCGACCGCACCAAACCCGAGGCGCAGGCCTACGAGACCTCGCAGTACTTCTACGAGGATGCGCGTTTCCCGCACTACCTGACCAGGATCGTCGACCCCAGCGGCCAGCCCGCGCTGCGCTGCGAGTACGATGCCAACGGTCGCCTGGTCGCCACGGTCGACGCCGCTGGCAACCGCGTGGCGGTGCAGAACGACCTCGCCGCACGGACCACCACGGTCATCGACCGTAACGGCAAGCCGACCGTGCTCGGCCACGACGCGCAAGGTCGGATCCTGCGCAGCACCGACGCGCTGGGGAACACCTCGCACAAGACCTATGACGGCCGCGGCGCGCTGCTGACCGAGACCGATCCGCTCGGCCATACCACCACTTATACCAACGACGCGCTCGGCCATCGCCTGAGCGAGACCGACGCGTTGGGCAACGTCGCGCGGTGGACCTACGACGCCAAGGGCAACGTGCTGACGGCGACCGACAAGAACGGCCACGTCACCACCAACGAGTACAATGCGCAGGGAAATCTGACCAAGACCACGGACGCGCTGCTCAAGAGCACCACCTACGCCTATGGCGCCAACAACAAGCTGGTCAGCGAGACCGACGCGCTCGGTCGCATCACCGGCTACGGCTACGACAGCAGCGGCAACCTGACGCAGGTCACGGATGCCCTTGGCCAGATCACGCGGTTCGTCTATGACGGTGCCGGCAACCAGATCCGCCAGGAGGTCACGCGCACGCGCGCGGACGGGATCCGGGAGACGCTGGTCACGCAGACCCTCTACGACGGGCAGAAGCGGGTGGTGCAGGTGATCAACCCGGACGGCAGCACGTCGGGCACCAGCTATTCATCGCAGGGCAAGCCGAGCCAGGTGGTGGATGCGCTGGGCCGGTTGACGTCGTTCACCTACACGGCGACCGGCCAGCTCGAGCTCGCCACCTATCCCGATGGCTCGTCCGAGCAGAGCACCTTCGACGGCGAGGGGCGGGTGCTGACCCGCCGTGATCGCGGCGGGCGGCTCACCACCTACGCCTACGACGCGATCGGGCGATTGACCACGATGCTGCTGCCGGACGGCGCCAGCACCGCGACGGCCTACGACGCCGCGGGCCGGGTGACGAGCACCACCGACGAGCGCGGCAACCGTACCGACTTCGCCTATGACGACGTCAACCGGCGCACCGGCGTCACCAATGCGTTGGGCCAGTCGACGGCATTCGAATACGATCCGGTGGGCAACCAGACCAAGGTGACGGACACGCTCCTGCGGGCGACGCGCTTCGCCTATGACGCGGTCGATCGCCGGACGACCACCACCTATCCCAATGCCAGCACCACGGTGACCGGCTATGACGCGGTGGGCCAGCGCATCAGCGAACAGGACCAGGCGGGCAAGCTCACCACCTTCGCGTACGACGCGGTCGGCCGCCTGGTCAGCGTGACCGATGCGCTCGGCAAGGTGACGGGCTATGGCTACGACGAGGTGGGCAACCAGGTTGCGCAGGTGGACGCGCTCGGGCGCACCACGCGTTACGGCTACGACGGCATGGGTCGGCGGCTGACGCGCAAGCTGCCCGCCGGGCAGCAGGAATCGATGATCTACAACGCGGTGGGCAGCGTCCTGAGCGCGACCGATTTCCGCGGCTACACCACCACCTTCACCTACGACGCGGGGAACCGTCCGCTGACGAAGACCGTCGATACGCGGCTCGCCCAGCCGGTGGTGACGTGGACCTACACGGTGGACGGTCGGCGGTCGACCATGGTGGATGCGCATGGCACCACCACCTACCACTACGACGGCCGGGGCCGGCTGCAGGATCAGGTGACGCCGCGTGGCACGGTGTTCTATGCCTACGACGCCCGTGGAAATCTGGCGCGGCTGTGGACCAGCCACACCGGCGGAGCCGATACCCGGTACGGCTACGATGCGCTGAATCGCCTGGCGACGGTAACCGACAGCGTCGCCGGCGAGGTGAGCTACGGCTACGACCCGGTGGGCAACCAGGCCACGGTGGCGTTACCCAATGGCGTGACCTCGACCTATGGCTTCGACACGGTGAACCGCCTGTTGAGCGTGACGCGCAAGCTGGGAGCGGCGACGCAGGCGACGCACACCTACACGCTCGATGCGGTGGGCCGTCGCACCCGGGTGGTCGAGACCGGCACGGTCGCCCGCACGGCGAACTGGGCCTACGACGTGCTGAGCCGCCTGACGTCGGAGGCGATCACCGGGACGGCGCCCACGGGTACGGTGGAGTACGAGTTCGACCACGTCGGCAATCGCCAGGTGCGGACCTCGACGCTGGCGGGGGTGGGCAGCACGGTGAACGGCTACACGGCGAACGACTGGCTGACCACCGACACCTACGACGCCAACGGCAACACCGTGACGTCATCGCTGGGCACCGACGTCTACGATGCGGAGAATCGCATCACCAGGCGCACGATACCGGTCACCGCCGCGACGGTGCTGATCGGCTACGATGGCGACGGCAACAAGGTCTCGGAGATCGCTGGCGGGGTGACGACGACCTTCCTGGTCAGCGCGCTGAACCCGACCGGTTATGCGCAGACCCTCGAAGAGCTGCAGACCAGCGGCATCAGCCGCGTCTATGTCTGGGGCAACGGACTGGCGCCGCTAGCCCAGCGCGGCGCCAGCGGACCCGCGATCTATCCGGTGACGGATGGTCAGGGCTCGGTGCGAGCGCTGACCAACGCGGCGGGGGCGGTGACGGACACGTACGCCTACGATGCCTATGGGATCCTGGTGGGTCGGACGGGGACGACGGCGAACCGGTATCTGTACTGCGGGTATGAGTTCTGTGAGCCGTTGGGGCAGTATTACCTGCGGGCGAGACTATACGACCAAGGCCGAGGTCGATTTGCCACTTTCGATGGATACGAAGGCGACAAAGAGGATCCGAGTCAATTGCATAAATACGCTTATTGCGCTGGTTCACCACTGGACTTCTCCGATCCAAGTGGGCACATGTTTACCATCGCTGAACTCTCAGCTGTTCAGACCATGATGACCGGGTTGCGCAATATTTCGACCATTAGTTACCACGGCGCAATGCGTCTAATACGCAGAAAAGCATTCTCGGTGTATTTTTGCGTTGGAAGGGGAATCGGATCCAGAAGCGCGCGAGGGAGGCTCGGAAATGCGGCCGCAGAGGCAATCGGACACGCGTTCATTTTCGTGAAGGTCATGGGCATGGCCTCAGGAGTGTACATGGATGCAAATCCGGATGGAAACTCGAGCGGTGCCCTTAGGGGAGAAGAAACAGATGGCGTAATTGGCGGAAGACGAATGTCGATGTCAGCGGCCAAGGCCATCGGGAATACCTATTTCAAGGAGGTTACGAAATTATCAACCTTAGGATATACATTCTGGAGGATGGCGATAAAATCCATGCCAACTACGGACGACCTCATTCTCGAAGGTGACCAGTCTGTTTTCACAAACACATCTCGTCGTTATAGCCTCAATTCAATCCCATATTTTTCCGGAACCATCAATTGTTATTCATGGTCGCTTGAGGCGGCTGGATTAGCGTGGATTTTTGGGAGAATGTAACATGAGAGCTTATCCATTTGAAATCATTTTCCCTAACGCATTCACCGACGAGATGGCCTCGGAATGGTTTGTGGCCTTTTCGAGGAATAGAAACATTGAATTCGGATACCAAGGTGCTTCCGACGAGGCAGTCGTTGACCTCGTCGGAACGGGCCCGAGTGACGGATGCATCAAGGTAATGAGTAGCGGTACCTGGTCTGAAACCTGGAACTACAAAATCAGAAATGAAGTTCATGGCATATCCATTTACCTTTATTGGTGGAAATCGATGGGGGGTGACAGCACAGCGCTATTTAAAGTCATAGCTAAGGGACTGCAGGCTACGCCTATGAAAGACGGAATGACGGCAATGATTACGCCTGACGCATTCCCCTGCCTTTTTCCTGTTCAGGAAGGGGAGGAAAAGCCAAGCCTACTTATAATCGGAATCAACCGAGAAGTGATTGAACAAGCTTCAGATTCTGTGATTAAATCAATTTATTTTCCAAAGACAGGCCAATCAATATTCTATGGGTCATGCTAACGCACCGCACTCGTACTCAAGACATCCCGTAAAGTCAAATCACTCAAGTCCGTCAGTTAAGTCTCGCCATACGGCCTCGCGATAGGGCGGACGTCCATCGCCTTGGTGGCGGTGGCGAAACCCCACGGGCCGAATCAGGCGCCGATCCGCTTGGCATCGGTCCAGGCGTCGAACTCCTGGTCGCGTGGGGCGTGGAAGAGACGGGAGTTGACGATCAGGACGTTATCTCCGGGGCTGGCGAGGGCAGGGAAGTCATGACGGATTCTTTAGCAGGGATTGTTCGAGGTCGTCTAAGCTCAGCGTTTGGGTGGACGGCCCTTAGGTTCCCCCAAGTGTCGTAGAGGCGGTCGAAGCTTGCGTTGCAGAGGGATTCGAAGCCCTCCACCACTCATGGACCGGCGAAAGGCCGGCACCATTGACATGCTCTCAGGGTGCTGCACCCGCCGGCTTCGGCGCCGCATCGGGAGCGGGCTTGGCCTCCGCAGGCTTGGCCTCTGCGGGCTTGGCCTCCGTAGGCTTGGTCTCTGCAGGTTTGGCCTCCTTCGCCTGCTCCAGCGCGCGCACGGCGGCCTGGCGTTTGATCAGCAGGCCTTCCATCTTCCGGTCTACCGCTTTGCGGTCGTTGCCGAGGGCGGTGATCTTGGCCTTGGCCTGCGCTACCAGATTTTCCGAGTTCGCCGCCTCACGGCGCGCGGCGGCCAGGGCCTTTTGCGCGGTTTCGACCGCCTGCGTCAGGGGGAGCAGGTTGGTGCCGCCGGTGTTCCCACGGGTGTTGGTCTGATTGGCGGTGCGAGCCTGGTCCAGGCTCTGCTGAGCGGAGTCGAAGGCGGACTTGGCCGACGCCACCTTCTGCGTCAATCCTTGCGCACTGGTCAGGCTGGCGTTGGCCTTCTGCAGATCGGCCTCGATCAGCGCTGGACGTTTTTTCAGCTCTTCGATCTGCCGATCGATGGCCGCCAGGGAGTCGGCCTTGTCATCGGCAGCCTTCTCGGCGTTGGCGGCTGCGGCCTGTTGCTGGGCTGCGGCCTTGAGCGCCTCCGCTTCGGCCACGGTCATGACCTTGCCCTGGACGCGGACCTTGCCCTGCGCGGCGAGCGCTTCGGACTCGCGCATCCATCGGCCATCCACCAAGGCCCAGTCGAGGTCGCTCAGCAGCTTCACCGCGGTGTCCTGCGTGGCGTCGAGCTCGACCGCTTTCTTGGCGTGTTCGACGGCATGGTCGGTGAGGTTCTTTTCGCGGCACCACAGGGCCAGGGCGAGGTGCTCCGCGGCAGTCATGGCGGCGTCCTTGCGCAGACGATACTGCTCCTCGGGGTCGGCGAGCACCTCCACCTTGACGATGTCACTGCGTTTGTAGGGGATGGTGACCGACATCGTCTTGCCGCTCTTGCCCACCGCGGTGGATTTGATCACCAGCTTTTCGAGGTCGTCGCTGATGACCTCGCCGGTCACCACCGCGCCACTGCGCAGGTGGACCTCCACGTGTTGCACGGCCGCGAGGGAGCTGGCGCACATGACCAGGCCAGCAAAAGAAGGAATCAGGCGGGTGAGGAACATGGGACCTCCGAGGTGGCGACCTGGATATCAGGTGGTCGCGTGGGGACGAATGAAGCGCACAGGACAAAAGCACAGGGAACGAAGAAAACTGCAGATGCGATCACGCGGGCAGTCTAGGACGGGAATCACCATGCCCAGGCTTTGCCGCCCAGCGTTACCCCGGATCCGCAGCTGTACCGACATGGGTCAAAGATCATCAACGCGGACGGGGCACGTCGCCGCTCAGGGTGGGAATGGCGATGCCATGCTCCTCGAACAAGGCGCGCATCGTGAGGTCACCGCTCACAGCCACGAGATGGGGGATGGTACGCGTTTCTCCATAGGGCAGCTCCACGCCCGTGATGCGCACCTCCTGGCTCAGCAACAGCTCGACACGGGCATGCCGACCATGGGCGATCGCATGCGGCAACAGCCAGGTCATGGTTGGAATCGTGCAGGGGCGCAGCACGCCATCGCTGCCGCTGACCGGCCAGCCGACGCGGTCGGTCGGTTCGAGTCCGTGCATGAGCAGCAGGCGTAAGGCCTCTTCGTCATCCTCGAAATGGCGGTTGTAGACCACTTGCGCATCGTTGGCTTCGGCGCCCGCCGCGAGC
>JANPIY010000041.1:0-9212 GCA_031425255.1 Planctomycetota bacterium | reverse complement strand
CGACACCGGCATCGACAAGGCGGCCAAGCTCTTCGGCGTGGCCAACCTCTACGACGGCGAGGCCATGCACCTGCCGCACTTCCTCGACAACGCGCTCAAGGCGCACCACCTCTACCACCGCGACAAGGAGTACCTCGTCACGGCGGGCCAGGTGAAGATCATCGACGAGTTCACCGGCCGCACGATGGAGGGCCGGCGCTGGTCCGACGGCCTGCACCAGGCGATCGAGGCCAAGGAAGGCGTCGAGCCGAAAGAGGAGAACCAGACCTACGCCACCATCACGCTGCAGAACTTCTTCCGCCTCTATGGCAAGCTCGCCGGCATGACCGGCACGGCGATGACCGAGGCCAACGAGTTCAACGCCATCTACAAGCTCGAGGTCGCCTCGATCCCGCCCAACCGCTCGGTGGCACGCGTCGATCTCGCCGACCTGATCTACGGCAGCGACCGCGAGAAGTACGATGCCATCGTCGCCGAGGTCGAAGAGCTGCACGCCATCGGCCAGCCGGTGCTGGTCGGGACCATCTCGGTCGAGGTCAGCGAACGCCTGAGCGAGCTGCTGACCCGCAAAGGCGTACCGCACGAGGTGCTCAACGCCCGCCAGCACCAGCGCGAGGCCGAGATCGTCGCCAAGGCCGGCAAGTTCGGCGGCGTCACCATCGCCACCAACATGGCTGGCCGCGGCACCGACATCGTGCTCGGCGCGAGCAGCGCCGAGGAGGCCTTCAAGCACTGGCAGGCGCATGAGCTGATGCCCAAGCGGCTGACGCCCAAGGACCCCCCCGAGCAGATCGACGAGGCCACCCTCGATTTGTGGGTGAAGAAGTTCGTCGGCGAGGCCGAAGCCGAGAAGATGCGCGGCTCGCCCAAGGATCAGTTGCTGAAGGCGATCAACGCCAAACGCAAGCTCTCCGGCTTCCCGCCGCTGCCCATGCCCTCGACCTTCCATGCCGGCGTCGATGTGCGCCAACTCGGTGGCCTGCGCATCGTCGGCACCGAGCGCCACGAGAGCCGCCGCATCGACAACCAGCTGCGCGGCCGCTCCGGCCGCCAGGGCGACCCCGGCTCGTCGCGTTTCTACCTCTCGCTCGATGACGACCTGATGAAGCGCTTCGCCGGTCCGACGATGGCGAACCTGATGCGCCGGATGGGCCTCAAGGATGGCATCCCGATCGAATCACCGCTGGTCAGCCGCCAGGTCGAGAAGGCGCAGAAGAAGGTCGAGGAATTCCATTACGGCATCCGCAAGAACCTGCTCGAGTACGATCAGGTCGCCAACAGCCAACGCACGGTGATCTACCGTCAGCGCCACCAGATCCTCGAGGGCAAGGACCTCGAAAAGATGCTGCTGGGCCTCTACCGCCAGGCGCTCGACGAACTGGTGCAGAAGACCGCCGAGGACGGCACGCGCGGCGCCCAGTTGGCGAAACGCATCAGCGACGAGGTGGCCAAGGAGTTCGGCCTACCCGCCCCGGCGCCGGAAACCCTGCCGGTCAAGGATGGCGGCGACGCCTGCCTCGAGAAGCTCTGCGGTGTGGTCAACCAGGCGCTCATCGCACGCAAGGCAGAGATGGGCGAGGTCTATGACCACGTCCTGCGCTTCGTGCTGCTCGACGTCATCGACCGCCGCTGGAAGGACCATCTCTACTCGATGGACCACCTCCGCCACGCCATCGGCCTGGAAGGGTATGCGCAGAAGGATCCGCGCATGCGCTACAAGGAGGAGGGTTATCGCCTGTTCAACACCATGAACGAGTTGATCAACCACGAGGTCGCGCGCATGTTCTTCCGCCTCCAGGTCCAGGCGCAGCCGCCCGAACCCGAAGGTGCGGGCCCGACGCCGCACCTGGAAGCCGGCGGTTTCAAGGCTGCCGCCGCGGCCGGCGGTGGCGCCGCGCCGCGTCCGGCACCTATGGCCAACCCAGGGCCCAATCTGCTCGGCACCGGCCCGGTGAACCGCCCTGCGCCCACCGATCCGTGCCCGTGCGGATCGGGATCGCAGTTCCGCACCTGCCACGGGAAATAATTCGGTTCTTCGGCGTGATCGTGGGTGCAGTGCAGTCAACGAGAGAGGATGGGGCCGCAGAGGCGCAGAGACGCAGAGACGAAAAGCCACTGTTCTTGTCTTCCTCTGCGTCTCTGCGCCTCTGCGGCCAGCCTTTCTCCAATTGATTCCGAGGGCGGACTACGTGCTTGCCGTTTACCAACCCACTCATCTCGCCGAGGAACCAATAATTCCCGCGGGACGCTGCGCGCGCTCGCCTGCGTCCGAGGACCACCATGGCTGAGATCTCCTCCACGGCGCCGCTCATGCTCGATCCCAGCATGTGGTTCCTCGCCGGGGCGGCGGGCGGCGCGTTGTTGACCTGGTTGATGCTGAAGAATCGGGCGGCCGAACATTATCGTCACGGCTACCAGGAGGCGCACAGCGAAGCGCAGGGCGAACACGCCGCCGCCGAAGCGACCCACGCCACCCTCAATGAGCGCTTGGCGGCGAATGACCGCACCCTCGGTGAACTGCGCCAACGCCTGGGTGAAGCCGATGCCGCGCTCGACCGCCTGCGCAACGAGCATGCGCTGCAGGGTGCACGCACCGCCGAATTGACCACCCGGCTCGAAGGTGAACGCCGCAGCGCGGCGGAGAAGCTCGCGCTGCTCGATCACGCGCAGGGCAAGCTCGCCGACGCCTTCACAGCGCTGTCCGCGGAAGCGCTGCGGCACAACAACCAGTCGTTCCTCGACCTCGCCAAGGCGGCCTTGGAGAAGTTCCAGGAGGGCGCCAAGGGCGATCTCAGCCAACGTCAGCAGGCGATCGACGCGGTGCTGAAGCCGATCAAGGAATCGCTGGAAAAGGTCGGCGGGTCGTTGTCCGAATTGGAGAAGGCCCGCGTCGGGGCATACGCCGAACTCAAGGAGCAGGTCAAGGCGCTCGCCACCGGACAAGGTCAGTTGCAGGCCGAGACCCGCAACCTGGTCACCGCCCTGCGGGCGCCCGCGGTGCGCGGCCGCTGGGGCGAGATCCAGCTCAAGCGCGTGGTCGAACTCGCCGGCATGCTCGAATACTGCGACTTCAGCCAGCAACCCACCAGCGACGGCGACGAGGGCCGCCTGCGCCCGGACTTGGTGGTGAAACTCCCAGGCGGCAAGGCGATCGTGGTTGATGCCAAGGCGCCGCTCGCCGCGTACCTCGCCTCGTTGGAGGTCGAGGGCGAAGCGCGTGCCGCCTGTCTGCGCGATCATGCGCGGCAGATCCGCGATCACCTGACCAAGCTCGGCGCCAAGGCGTACTGGGAACGCCTGCAGCCGACGCCCGAGTTCGTGGTGCTGTTCCTGCCTGGCGAGACCTTCTTCAGCGCCGCGCTCGAAGCCGACGCCTCGCTGATCGAATCCGGCGTCGAGGCGCGCGTCATCCTCGCCACGCCGACCACGCTCATCGCCCTGCTGCGCGCCGTCGCCTATGGCTGGCGTCAGGAACAGCTCGCCGCTAATGCACAAAGGGTCGCCGACCTCGGCGCCGAGCTGCACAGCCGCCTGCGCACCTTCGTCGAACATTTCGCCAAGGTCCGCAGTGGCCTGGAGACGGCGGTCGACGCCTACAACAAGGCCGTTGGTTCCTTCGAGACCCGGGTGCTGGTCAGCGCCCGCAAGCTCAAGGAGCTCGGCGCCGGCAGCGGTGACGAGATCGCGGCGGTCGAAGGCATCGACAAGCTCCCGCGGGCGGTGCAGGCCCCCGGCGACGACACCTGAGCGGAACGGATGCTGCGCGACGGGTCACCGTCCAGATCCACACGAAACACGCATCGCCCTGTCGATCCTACGCTTGCGGTCCACCAGTGAGTTCGTGGGCAAGGCCGCTGCCACGACCATCACAACGGGGGACCTCATTGAAGGAGCGTCGCGCCCGTGGCGTGACGCAGATGACGAACCGATAGGACGACCAATCCCATCTGGTCCTCGGACCAGATGGGATTGATGGTGGGAACCGTGCGGAAACGCACTGGGAGCACCCCACTTATGCGCATTCCCTCCGGCCGATCGTCATCGCAACGCCCCCCGCCCATGCCCTCTGGCCATATGATGGAGAAGGGGCATCGATCGGATGTGATTCATGAAGTCGCCTTCACCGGAAACTCATTGGTCAGCGACATAACTGCAGGCTTGACGTCTCGTCCCTGATTATTACTTTTCGCCGACCATGAAAAAATATACCACTTCGGCAGTGTTTTCCGCTGCCTTTTCCACCATCTTGTCCGCAGCATTCATCTCCATGAATGTGTGCGGCCAGCTTTTCGCTGCCGATCCCACGACGGGATTGATCGGGGAGTATCGTTTCACCTCGCCGCCTCCCGGCAGTCCGGCCACGGTCACGCGTTTCGACCAGACGGTCGATTTCATTTCCAATGGCAGCGTCTCGCCGATCGCCGGTTATCCCTCGTCCTATTACACCATCTCGTGGAGCGGTGCGGTGACCGCGCCACAAACCGGCACCTACACTTTTTATATGACGGTTGACGACTGCGCCCGGCTGTGGGTCGGGAAGAACTGGATCCTTGAACGACTCTCCATTTCGGGAGGTGCCGCCACCACCGTGCAGGGCACCGCCGCGCTCACGGCTGGGCAGAAATCCCCATTGTTCCTACGTATGTGGCAGATGCCGGGCGCCGCCCAGGCCAAACTGGAGTGGTCAGGCCCCGGCGTCACCCGCCAGGTGATTCCCGCCACCGCCTTGTCGCCCACCGGCTGGGGCCGCATCGACGCCACGACCGCGAGCTATGAATCGCCGGCGAGCGCGATCGCCTTCGTCCGCTCCGGCACCAATCCACCGGTGAACGTCAGCCCCAGCGGGCAGTTGGTCGGCCCGGTGCGTACCGTCGGCGATCTCGCCAAGGTGGCGGAGGTGAGGCTCCTGCCCACCGCCCCGGTCACGGTCTCCATGCCTGAAGGTACGGCGACCATTTCCAAGGCCCTCACCTGGAAACCGATCGATTTCAACGCGACCCTGCCCGCGGAGATCGTGGTCCGCGTCAACGCTGAGATCCTGGTCAGGCCACAAGCAGGACAGGTACCCTGGATCTCCCAGCCCTATGCCCCCAACAGGAACCTGACTTCCATCGGTTCCGGCCTCTACAAGACCCAGATCCCGACTCCGGGGAAATACGTCGTCGGATCCGGCAGCGCGACCGTCGACGTGATGGTGCTGGGACTCGATATCCCCACCGAGTTCACCGGTTCGATCATCCAGACCGATATCGCTTACGGCACCATCGCTCCGGTGCCACTGATCCCTGGCGACCTGCATAGCCTGGTGACGTATGGCTCGTTGGATCCTGCGCTCAAGGTCACGCGTAACCCCAGTCTCGCCCGTGAATCATTCGTCCAGTCGTTCTCCACCGTCAACCAGCAGTGGTCATACGTTCGCGTGGGGGAGACCGGCTCGCTGCTGGCCCTCGCCCCGGTGCGCGGCTATGCGACAGCGTTCAGCGATGCGCATCAGGAAACCCTGAACCCTGATGGCTCGAAGATCTGCTGGGCGACCATGACGGTCTATCCCTACGTGAAGAATATTTCCTTCAACCTCTCGATGCGTGCCCACACCGCGAAATTTCTCGGCGGCGCATCGGTCATGACCATCGCTACCGATGGCACCGCATCGTCATTGGGGGAACCTGGCTTCCGTTCGGCAACCCTCACGGATGGCCGGGTCGTCGGGACCTTCGAATTCAAGGTCCTCTTTCCCGCGGGTGAAACGAAATGGTGCCTCAATGCGGTTGGCGATCAGATCGCGAAATGACACCTCCTACACCTATCAAGAAAAGAACCCTGCCCATGAACTCTTCCCACGTCTCCCTCCCTCTCACCCGGACTGTGCACGTTCGCCTCGGCCTCGTCCTCGGCGCGCTACTCTGCCTCGCCGCCGCCATCCTGCTGATTGGTGGCTGTAACGACGCGCCCCGGTCGCCACCTCCGACTGGTTTCGTCGGGCCGCCGAAGTTGATCAACAAGGTGACCGTCGGCCCGGTCGACCGTGGCGATCAGCCGGCACCCCCGCTCGGCCTCCCGCGATGACCCGTCATCATGTCATCCTGGCGTTCATCCTGGCCGCCACGCTCTCCGTCATCGCTTTCCTCAGCACTGCCGGTGGTACCGGCAGTGCTGAGGCCACGACCACGCCTGTCCACCAGGATACGTCCTCCCGGCTGCCGGACGTGCCTGGGCCAGGGGATGGCATCAAGGACCCGAGCGTGGTGCCTGAGGCTTCAGGCGCGGAGAGGGACGGGGAAACGCTTGGCGAGAAGACGGAGGAAACCGGTGAAGTCTTCCCCGTCATCAGCGCTGATGGTTTCTCCTTCAGGCAAAACCGTGGAGAGGGCCTGCGTCGGTTCGAAGCGCTCGGCATCACGCAGGATGCTCTTGGCGACTACGATGACCCGGCACTGCTGGAAACCATCATCCTCGACCTCACCGCCGGCATCGACCTGCGTAACGAAGCGCTGAACGGACTCCGCCGATCCGGGCAACCGGCTCATCTAGCGCTCAAGCGCGCCATCGTCCTCTCGGACACCTTCAGCGATGATTATCGCGCCTATGCCATGCAGCATCTCTGCCTCTGGTGCCAGACGGTTCCCGAAGGCGACGGCAAGCGGCGGAGGGTCCTGGAAACCATCCACGCCTTTGCCGGCAAGACGTATCCCATCGGCGTCCAGCGCGAGGCGATGTTCGGCTTGGCCAAAATAGAACAGACCCGTGGAATCGCCGTGTCGCTGCTGGAAGACCGGATCGAAGCAGGACAGGAGCGGGATTTCGCCGACCTCTATGTGCGGGTATGCCAGGAGGAGCAACTGGAACCGAAGGCGACCCTGCGCGCCAAGCTTGGGCTGGAGCCAGTTCCAACCGCTCCGCTCGACCGATCCTTCTAGGGGCTGGTTTCATAAATCCCTTAAAGAGGGTCTGCGGCGTTTCGTGGGGGTCTCATGCCTGCCGTCCTCACAAGAAGGCCGTTCAAACCGCAGAGGCCGCTGAGGGCGCAGACCTGTGCCTTCTCAACTCGGCGCCCTCCGCGGCCTCTGCGGTTGGACCCTTCGCGAGTTCCTTCCGGCAGAAAGAACCCACCTGGAATGCCGCAGAGCCCGTAAAGATTGAGAAGCCCATCCAACGCACTCATTGCTGGACCGGCGCCGGCGCGGCCCGCGCGATCGGCCAGTCGTCGCTGCGGAACGGCTCGGCCGGCAGGCCGGCGGAATTGCAGAGGTTGGGTCGGGATTCCTCGTGCCAGGCGAAGCGCACCGCCACCGGCTGAGCGACCCGGCTGCTCGAAACGGTTATGCGGTTGGCCGCGATGATGGCGTCTGCCGGCACAAAGACGCGATCGGCGCCAGCGATCTGGAATCCGATCAATGGTCTGCCATCCCTGCTGATCAGCACGCCGCAGCCGGATGCGAAACTCAGCACCAGGGTGGCGCCCTGCGCTTCCATGCTCTGGTAGAGCGGTCCGCGCCAGGGGATCCCGTCTTTCCCATACGAGCGCGCGAGAGCCAGGTTGCCGAGGCGCAGGCCGACGTTCCATTTGTCGGCGGGATGGATGTCGTTCACCGGTGCGAGGTCGGTGGTCACGATCATCCCGGTGTCAGCGACGCGCAATGCCAACGCCTGCCCTTCGCGGAGGGAGGGCAGCGATTGGGGCGTGAAACGTGAGGGATTCTTCCGCCGCGAGTACGCCATCGGCGGCAGCTGCACGTAATAGAACGGCAGGGATGGTTGCGCCCAGGCCTGCCGCCAGCCCTCGATGAGCACCTGCATCTTGTCGGCATAGCGTGGGCCGTGGTCACCAGCCAGGACGTTGGATTCGCCCTGGTACCACAACACGCCGCGCACGCCGAAACGTGCCCATGGCTGCACCAGGGTGCGGAAGAACTTGCCCGGCTCCACGCCATCGATGATCACCGGTACGCTTGCGCCTTCGCTGGTGAAGGCCGCTGAACGCACATAAGCCTGCGGTGGCGTCCAGAGTTCGATGCGACTGCCTCCCACGGTGGCCTGGACCAGACCGATCGGCACCTTGAGTTCCTGGTGCAGATGTCGGCCGAAGAAATAGGCGACGGCGGAAAACCCCTGGTCACCGTCCTCCTGCTTGCCCAATTGTGGCGGACCACATGCCGCCCAGGCCGCCTTCTTGGCGGCAGCGGTCTGGAAAAGACGGATCTCAGGGGTGGTGGTCGCGAGTTCCCGGTCGATCAGCGCCATGGCCTGCTGCTTGGCGTCGGCCGTCGGGTAGGCGATAGTGCGTAGGCGATCGAGACTGGCCTGCATGTTGGATTGGCCAGAACAGAACCAGACCTCGCCCACCAGCACGTCGCTGCGGGTGAGCGTGGTGCCACCGCGCACCGTGAGCACCTGCGGCACCGCGCTCGCCGTCAACGGCGTCAAGGTCACCGACCAGGCGCCGGCGTCGTCCGCGACGCTCTTCTGCACCTGTCCGGCGAATTCGACCGTCACCACCTCGCCGGCCGCCGCCGTTCCCCACACCGGCACCGGCATCGTGCATTGCAGGACCATGTGGTCGGTGAATGGCCGGGCCAAGGCCGTTTCTGCGGGCAGCGGACCTGCCCAGGCCAGAGCCCAGAGCACGAGCAGAACCCTGGCCGCTAGCGGATGCGGAGTGATGACGGGTGCGTGCATGTATGCCCAGGTGGTTGAGGTGGAAGTTTGACGCGGAGTGATGACCACCAGATCGACCGTGTGAATCGCAAGATCGGTCGCTTGCGAGCGTGGCCCAAAATCGCTCGGGAGCATCGGGACAAGGCAGTTCGGCAGGTAGTCGCCTTGCATCAGCAGGCCTCCCGCCGTCGGTATCCAGAAAGGAGTCATGCATCCTCTTCCGGATACGGGATCGGTTGATGCCTGCCTGCGAACACGATCCGCGCCTGGACTATCGCCACATGCTTTGGCGGCACGGGCTGGTAATCGTAATCCGCTTCGGTCGTGTCGGGATAATCGTCCGGATACGGCAACGGCTGCAAACGGGGCGGCTTCGGTTGGTCGCCGCCGACGAATTGCCGATCGTCGATCAGGACTTGCACGCGCCGTTGCTCCGGAAGCGAAACCGGACGCAGTGGCCGGAAAACGCCCGCTTCGAATACCGCTTCAATGGTGGTTGCCATGGTTGCCCTCCCGCAAGATTTCATTCTACCGCCAAGGCAACGGCGGGCGAACGG
>JANPIY010000040.1:0-2059 GCA_031425255.1 Planctomycetota bacterium | reverse complement strand
GCCGGTATTGCTGATGGTGTTGCCGGCGATCACCACGTTGGTGCTGCAACCGGCCTCGTTCAACCAGACCTCTGGCGACAACACGATCCCGGCGAGGGTGCTGCCGTCGATGATATTGTTCTCGACCACGCCGCGATCGGCCTTCAGCAGCATGCCGCGCGCGCGATGGTTGCGGATGGTATTGCCCTTGAGCACGAAGCCGCTGCCGTTGACGTCGCTGTTGGAAACCAGCCAGTCGAATGCGGCGGGCACCGCCTGATCGAGATCGAGCTCCATGAAGCGACGGCGGTCGAGGTCGTCATAGGAACGATAGCGGCTCGTACCGCCAGGTCGGTGATGGGCGAGCGGACGACGCGCTGCGATCACCGCGTGGCCCGCCACTCCGCCGCTCAGATCGATGAACTGCAGCCGGTCGCCGACCCGCCAATCGTCGCGTTCGGTCACCACCACGCTGGCGCCCCGTGCCCCCATGGCGAGCGCGAAGCTGCCGTGGATGGCGATGCCATCGTCGCCCATCCCTTCGAAACGGCAGTCGCTTAAAGCCGGTCCGAGGCGCGCGTCGCTGCTGTGGAACGCAGCGGCGTTGCAGGCGATCAGCGGGTTCTCGCTCGCCCCAGGCGGACGCGGACCGTAGGTGACGGTGTAGGTGTAGTGGTTGCCGCCATCGCCGCCGTCCTCATGTACGCCGAAGCCGCCGCCGGAACGAATGGTGACGTCCTGGACGGCGCAGCCGCTGCAATCGGCGACCTGGATGTCGGTCAGGCCCTTGCCGCGGAAAGCGAGGAGGTCGCCGACCGCGATGGGCTGCGAGCGCGGACCGACGGGCTGGCCCCAATGCAGACGGAACAGGCCTTCCCCCAGGGGTTCGATGCGTTCGCAGGCGAGGTCGGTGCAGCCGGGCTTCCACTGCCTGGTCAAGGCGTCGAAGACGTAACCAATGGGCTCGGGGTCAAACAGAGCGGGATCGTCGAAACGCGCCGGGTAACCAGGGGCGATGCGCAGGTCGAGGTGCTGCTCATCGGCGCCGAAAGCCTCGATGCGGCCCTGGGTGAAGGGCACCGGGTCGTGTACCAGGGTGAGGCCGCGCACGGTGACGCCTCGGCACCCCCGCAGTTGGATGAAGCCATTCCCAGGACCATCGAGCACCAGGGTCGCCTCGCGGCCATCGATCTCCAGGTCGACGAGATCGCGCAGTTCGAGGAACCAGCGCCCCTCGAAGGCGGGGACACGGTAGGTGCCTTTGGGGATGACGACGCTCTTCAGCCCGGCCTTGGCCGCTGCGAGGATGGCCGGCTGGATGGTCTGCGGCTGTCCGACGGTGATGGTGGGCAGGACTTCGGCGGCGGGTGCGAGCAGCGTCAGTACAAGCAGCAGCAGGGTGCCGGCGCGGCGTCGGTGGCGAGGCACGAAAAGTCGAAAAAGGCCTGGATGCATGCGTATGCGGTTACCGTCCGTGGTGATGGGCGTTGTCCACGGGGCAAATCCTCGCTGACCAGTCGGCGTCGCGGCACGGTGATGGGATCCCTCCGCGGCTGCGAAAGTGCGGCCAATGCTGTAAAGCTAGGATATTTGGCCGCAGAGGCGCAGAGGTACAGAGGTGAAAAAGATCCTGCTTTGCCCCTCTTATGCGTCTCTGCGTCTCTGCGGCCGATCCTTTTTCGTTCGCTCAACAGCACTGAGGTGCTGACGGTTGGGATGGCCTTCCCGGCTTTCACCTGACTCGTCTTGACACGCCTTGGCCGGGCCTACCTTCCGCCAACGCAAATAGAAAGCATTCGCAATAAGATCAGCTGACCGCGACCTTTCACACCGAAGCCAGCCCCTCGCCAGCCATCGGGATCACCACAGTCCAGCGCTCGGCGCTGACGGAGATTCCCATGCCATCCACCATCACCGGCTTCGCCTCATGCCGGCGCCTGGCCTTTGGCCCGACGCTCCTCGCCCTCGCCGGCGTGCCTCTGCTGGCAGAGGACCAGCCGGCTCCGGTCGAGGCTCCCAAGCCCGCCACCAGCGAGGCGACTCCGGCACCAGCTCCGGTGCTCAAGGCTGCGTCTTCCGA
>JANPIY010000039.1:0-1930 GCA_031425255.1 Planctomycetota bacterium | reverse complement strand
CCTCATCGCCGAGGATGTCGGTGAGGATGGCGAAACGTTCGCCTTCCTTCACCAGGCCCATCGCGATGCCCGCGACCGGCGCGCTGATGGGGACGCCGGCGGCCATCATCGCCATCGAGCCGCCGCAGACGGTGGCCATCGACGACGAACCGTTGGATTCGGTGATTTCGCTGACCAGACGGATGACGTACGGGAACACTTCCTGTGAGGGCAGCACGGCCATCAGCGCGCGGCGCGCGAGGGCACCGTGGCCGATCTCGCGGCGGCCCGGACCCGGACGGCGTTCGACCTCGCCGACCGAGAAGCCGGGGAAGTTGTAGTGCAGCAGGAAGCGTTCATTGAACTTGGGCTTGAGCGAATCGACCAGCTGCTCGTCATCAGCGGTGCCGAGGGTACAGACCAGGATGCCCTGGGTCTCACCGCGGGTGAACAGCGACGAACCGTGGGCGCGCGGCAGGATGTCGAGGTCGAGCACGATCGGACGCACGGTGGTCAGGTCGCGGCCGTCGACGCGTTTGCCGTCGAGGATCAGATCGCGGAAGACCACGTCCTTGGCGTCGCCGTAGGCGGCCTTGACGTCGGCGGCGACTTCATCCTCGCCACCCGAGAGCTTGACCACGATCGCATCGCGGCAGGTTTTGACCGCGGCGGTGCGCTGGGCCTTGTTGCTGATCAGCAACGCCTTGGCGATGTCCTCGCGGTGCTCCTTGAGGATGGTGCCGACCCACGGGCTGACTTCGGGTTCGGCGTGCGCCATCTTGGGCTTGCCGACCTTCGCGCGCAGGCGCTCGATGGCGGCGACCACCAGCTTGACCTGGCTGTGGGCGAGTTCGAGGGCTTCGACCAGCTTGGCCTCGGGAATCTGCTGGGCGCCACACTCCACCATGGTGATGGCGTCCTTGGTGCCGGCGACCACCAGGTCGAGGGTGCTCTTCTGACGCTCGCTGGCGTACGGATTGATGATGAACTTGCCATCGATCATGCCGATGCGCACGGCGCCCAGGGGACCGTTGAACGGAATGAAGGAGATCGAGAGGGCGGCCGAGACGCCGATCATCGACAGCACGTCGGTCTCGTTCTCCTGGTCGTAGCTCATGACGATGGTCTGGCACGAGGTGTCGCGCTTGTAACCGTTGGGGAACAGCGGACGGATCGGACGGTCGGTCAGACGCGAGATGAGGGTTTCGCCATCGCTCGGCTTGGCTTCACGACGGAAGAAGTTGCCGGGGATGCGACCGGCGGCGTAATGCTTTTCGCGGTAGTCGACGGTCAGTGGAAAGAAGTCGAGGCCAGCGCGTGGTTCGCCGTCGCAGGCGGTCGACAGCAGCATGGATTCACCAGCGCGCACGATCACCGAACCGGCGGCCTGCTTGGCGATGTAGCCGCTTTCGATGGTGATGATCTTGCCGCCGAGTTCGATCTCGACGGAGTGCTTCTGCATATTGAGGGCGGCGAGGGAGGATTCGCGATCCATGAATGGTCCTTGGCCGGTCGTACCGGCGTTGGCCGCCAGGTCGCCTGTCCATAGGTCGGTCGATCCTGCGGATCGGCAGGCTTCGGCAGACTTAAGGAGAGGCAGCGTCTGGGGCGGTTATGGGAAAAGGAGATTGCAGCGATTGTAAAAGAAAACGGACGGCACTCCTGTGGGAACAGGGGTGCCGTCCGTGAACGACTTCAGATCTTCTGGCGGATGCCCAGCTTGTCGGTGATCTGGCGGTATTGGTTCACATCCTGCGCGCTGATGTACTTGAGCAGCTTCTGGCGCTGGGCGACCATCAGCAGCAGGCCGCGCCGGCTGTGGTGATCCTTCTTATGGCCCTTGAGGTGCTCGGTCAGGTGGTTGATGCGCTCCGACAGCAGAGCGACCTGCACCGACGGCGAACCGGTGTTCGTGTCCGTGCCGCCGAACTCTTTGATGAGTTCCGCTTTG
>JANPIY010000038.1:0-6948 GCA_031425255.1 Planctomycetota bacterium | reverse complement strand
TTCACCAGCGATGGCGCCTGTGCCGCCGCGGCGGAGCTCGCTGGTTGGCTGCCGGTGCTGAGTCCACGGCTGGGCCCAGGGGAGACCCAGCCGCCGCCACGCGCGGCTGGCTACAGCGGTCCACTCGCGCTGGTGCTGGGCGGCGACGGCGCGGTCGACCATCCACGCGCGGTGGTGGTGCCGGTGACCATCCCCGACCTGGCAGAGCGCCGCGCCTTCTGGCAGGGGCGCTTGAGCGATCCCGCCCTGGTCGAGACCGCGTCGCAGGCGGCGGTGGGCGCGGTCGCCCTCGGCCGCCTGGCCGGGGCGCTCAGCGATGACGGCAGCGTGGGCGACCTGCGCGGTCGTCTGGCGGCAGCGCGCCGGGCGCTCGCCGGCGATGCCCTGCGCCTGCTCGCCCAGCCGGTCGAACGGCCGGTGCCGCGCGATGCGCTGGTGATGCCGGCCGAGGTCGCGCGCGAACTCGATCAGCTGCTCGAACGTTGCCGCCGGCGCGAATCGTTGTGGGACGGCCTGGGCACCACCGCGCGCAGCGTGATGTCGCGCGGCGTACGCGCGCTGTTCGTCGGCGAGAGCGGCACCGGCAAGACCCTGGCCGCCAGCTGGCTGGCGACCGAGCTGGCGACGCCGCTGTACCGCGTCGACCTCGCCTCGGTGATGAACAAGTACATCGGTGAATCGGAAAAGAATCTCGGCCGGCTGCTCGATCTGGCGGCGGCGCACGACGTGGTGCTGCTGTTCGACGAGGCCGACGCGCTATTCGGCAGCCGCGGCGATGGTGCCGAGACCGGTGAGCGCTACGCCAACATGCTGACCAACTTCCTGCTCACGCGCATCGAGGAGCACCCAGGGATCGTCGTACTGACCAGCAACAGCCGGGTGCGCATCGATCCGGCCTTCGTGCGCCGTCTCGACGCGGTGATCGATGTCAGCCTGCCCGGCCCGGCAGAACGCGAGCGGCTGTGGCGCGCGCATCTGGGCGATCGCTTCCACGACCAGGACTGCCTGCGCCTGATCGCCGGCCATTGCGATCTCGCCGGCGGCCACGTGCGCTCGGCGGTGCTGGCGGCGGCGGCGCAGTGCCCAGGGCCGATCACCCCGCTGGCGCTGGTGGCGGCGCTGGCGCGCGAGTACCGCAAGCTCGGCCGCCAGCCGCCGGCGGCGCTGGCCTACCACGGCTGACCCATGCCTGCCGCCCCCGCCACCAAACCGCGCAGCCGGCCGGCCCCGGCGCAACGCAAGGCCGAGCCCGGCGTGCGTCGCGCCGCCGGGGACAGCGCCAACAGTGGCGTGCCAGCCTACCTGGCTGGGCAGATGGGCGGCGCTGGCGGGGGGGGCGCGGTGCAACGCGCCTGCAGCAGTTGCGGGGGCGGCGACAAGTCGGTGCAGCGCGCGGCGAGCGCAGCGGGCAAGGAGCCGAGCGCCGCGCCGGTGCAACGCGCCTGCGGCCAACCACCCGGCGTCCGCCGCGCGAGCACCAGCAGCAACCAGGCCGCCGAACAGAAATCTGCCGAGGACCGTGGCGATGCCCATGCGCCCGATCGTCCGGCGGTGCTGCGTGCCGCCCGCGATGGACCCTTGGCGACCCAGCGTGTCAGCGCCGATTCCGCACGCGGGCCACCCGCCGCCGGCGGTGCCACCTCTTCAGCCAACGCCACGCCCGGCCTGCGCCGGGCCTGCGACAAGCGTGCGCCCGCGGCGCAGCGCAAGGAGCGCTCGTTCCCAGGCGAGGACGCGCCGGTCCAGCGCGCCTGCAGCAGCTGCGCCGACAAGGCCGACCAGGCGCCGGTGCAACGCGCCTGCAGCAGCTGCGCCGACGAGGCCGTCGCGCGCCGCGCCCGCACGGCTCCCAGGGATGGCAGTGGCGACGACCAGGCCGGCGATCTCGCGGCGGTCGGAACCCTGACCACGCGCAGCGGCGAAGCGCTCGACCCGGTGCTACGTGCGCATCTGGAAGCGCGCATGGGCACCACCTTGCCCGACGTCCGCCTGCACACCGACGGCGAAGCCGCCGCGCTCGCCGACCGCCTCGATGCACGTGCCTTCGCCACTGGCAACCACGTCGCCTTTGCGCGGGGCGCCTACGATCCTTCCTCTGCTGCCGGCCTGCACCTGCTGGTGCACGAGCTGGCGCACACCGTCCAGCAGACGCGCGGCGAAGGCCCCGCCGCCGGCACGGTCTCGCAACCGGGCGATCCGCACGAGGTCGCCGCCGACGCGGTCGCCGATGCGGTGGTGCTGGGCGCGCCGGCGCCCTCGGTCACGCCGTCGGCACCGGCGGCGCACGCCGCCTCGGGGCTCGCTGCCGCCGCACCCGCCAGCGGAGCCGGTGCGGCAGCCGCGGGCGCCGACACCGTCGCTGGCGGTGGCGGTGGGGGTGGCGGTGGCGGTGGCGAGGCGGGCGGCATGCCCGCGGTCTCGCGCGGCGCGCTCGACTGGATCGAGGAGAACGTCGTCGATCCGGCGGCGAGCACGGTGGAGGATGCCTATGATACGGCCAGCGATCTCGCCGAGGACGCGGTCGACACCGCCACCGAGGTGGTGGAGGACGTCGGCGAGGCGATCGAGGAGACCGTCGATGCGGCGGGCGAGGCCATCTCGAGCGGCATCGATGCCGCCGGGGAGCTGATCGAGGGCATCGCGCAGGATGTCATCGACGCGGCCCAAGCGCTCGCCGACGTCATCGGCGGCATCGTCTCGATCGGCGTCGACGGCATCACCATCGACATCCCACCCTTCCAGTTCTGCCCGACCATTCCCATCGACGGCATCGAACTGCCCGGCTTCGAAGTCCAGTTCCCCTTCCTCGCCGGTATGCTGCCGCTCGATGGCATGCCGATGGCCATCTACGGCTACCTGGGCGCCTACGCGCGCGCGACGCCCAAGCTCAGTGCCCAGCTCGGCCCCTGCTTCCTCAAGCAGGCGCGCCTGCATATCGATCCGCTCGGCCTCAGCATGTCGGTCGACACCGCGTTCAGCATCGCCGGCGCGCTGGGTGTCGGGGTCGAGCTCGGCCTGGGGGTCGAAGGCGAATGTGGACTGCTGGTCTGGATACCGGGCACGCCGATCGTCCTCGAGCTCCCAGTGGTCGGCGTGCAGGTCGAGGCGCTCGGCGCCGGCCTGCTGGTGGGGGCGATCAACTATAACCAGGAGCGGCATTTCTCGGTCAGCGGCCTGTCCGCCAGTCTGAGCGGCAGCGACGACCTCGACGCCGGCATCTCGGCCTCGCTCGGCGTCGGCCTGGCCGGGCAGATCAGCGTGCTCGGGCAGAACCTCTGCCGCCTGGTGTGGCCGCTGTGGTCGTGGAGCGGGCAGAGCGCCGCCCACCTCGGCCTGTCGTGGGGCCTCGACATCGGCACGAGCGGGGTCTCGATCGATCCGGCGCTGACCGGTGTCGAGTTCGACACCATCCCCTTCGAACAACTGCCGCTGGCGCTCAACACCGACGCCCTGGCCAGCGACTGCCCGTTGTGCGGGATGCTCGATGCGGTCGGGCTGTGGCCGAAGCTGATGGGCGGAGGCTGGAATCCGGCGCGTTCCCCGGGCAATCTCCTGCCTGGGCCGCTGGCCGGGGTCTACGAGAAGACGCCCTCATTCACCTCCTCCTCCTGCCGTGGCGCCTGCGGCCCCGACTGCGACACCTGCGACCCGCCGCAGGGCCGTGATCTGGTGGTGTGCGAACCGCTCGATAACGGCGGCCACCAGCTCTGGCTGTACAAGAATCACCGCGTCTGCCGCACGGCCGCCGGCTGCCGCGACCACGACGCCTGCTACGACTGGTGCGGCGCCGATCTCGGCCTGGGCATCATCGGCCCGTGCCATCGCTGGTGCGATCTTCAGTGCATCTGCGGCTACTCGCTCAAGCCCTGCACCATGTGGATCTTCGGCAAGGGCTCGACCGACGGCTCGATGCAATTCGCCGAGTCGGCGGAGATCATCGGCGGCTGCGAGAGCCCGTGCCCGACGCCGACCGGCGATACCGCCACCGCGCCCTGGCGCGGCTGCCTGGGCGAACCGGTCGAGCTCTTCGGGCGCACCCAGATGGATCCCATCCGGCGCAGCGGAAAGTCGAAGCGCATCCCGTTCTTCCGCAAATCGTTCGTCATCGCCGAACCGCCGCTGGGCATGGTCACGATCAAGACCTTCCTGCGCGGCGCCTACGAAGCCGAGCTCAACGCCGGCGTCGGGCCGGCAACGCTCACCGACGTCTGCCTGCTGTTCGATCCCAATCCGTCCGGGCGCACCTACACCGGCACCGCCACGCTCCGGCTGGAGGCCGACCTGCAGGCGATGCTGAAACTCACCGGCAGCATCGACGGCGTGCTCGAGCTCAACTGCGTCGATCTCGCGCGCCTGCAGGCCAGCATCTCCGGCACTGCGACGGCGACCCTGCGCCCGAGCCTGAGCGCGACCGTCGCGATCTCGTGCCGGGGTGGCGAATTGTTCATGGATGTCGGCGCCGCCTTCAAGCTGTGCCTCGACCTGATGGTGAAGCTGACCGCGCGCATCCGCGCCTGGGTGCTCTCGTACCAGGTCTACGACGGACAGTTCGAGATCGCACGCAAGCAGTGGGAGAAGTGCTGGGAGGCCAGCGTCGGCGTGACCCCAGGGCAGATGCCGTGGCCAGCGGGCGGCGGCGCCGCTTCCGGGTCCACCGCAGCGGCGCCCGCCATCCTCACCGCGCCAACGGCGGGCGGCGCACCGGCCGCCGCACCCGGTGGCGGTGCCGCAGCACCGGGCGCGACGCCTGCGCTCACCGGTACGCCCGCGCCGACCGAATCAGCGGGTGGCATCGATGCCGACCAGCTCTTCACCTGGATCCAGCAGGTGAAGAACCTCACCAAGGAACTCCAGGGTTCGCCAGGGGCAGCTCCCGACCTGGTCTCATGGATCGGCAAGGTCTGCGACCTCTTCGAGGACGAAGACGATGATGAAGCCGAGGACAATCCGATCGATCTCGTCGATTGCCAAGAACAGACCGGCCAGGCCACCAAGATCTCCTTCACCGGCAGCGATCGTGGCGAGTCCGTCACCGCCGAGCCACTGACCTCGAAGCGCAGCGAGCACAAGCCCAGCAGGCCGCCCTCAGATGAAGCCGAACGTGTGAAACTGATGCCCGGCTGGCAGTGCATAATCAACGCCAAGGAAAACAAACGCTGGTTCTTCGCCCACCTCCTGCACGGACCGACCACAGCAGGTGCTGATCACCTTCATGGCCCAGGGCACTTGGCGTGGAACATCCTCATTTCTGACAGGAGCGCCAACACCACGATGAACGCCGTCGAGAAGCAAGCCGTCGATCTGGTGCACAAGAAGAACAAGGTGGCGTGGTACGACGACCACACGACCCACGCCAGCAATGCCGGCGACCGCCGCTACTTCGCCCGGACCTTTAGTCTGGTCTTCGGCTGCCTCGACGCCCAGAACCGCCGCCGGCGGGTGCGTGAATTAGACGGCAAGGATGCCGGCACCTTCGAGGTGAAGCGCGAGATCCCCGCCAACTGCACCAGCAGCGGCTCGCCTTCCTCAGCCCCCGCTGGTAGCACGCCGCCGGTCAGCCCGATGCCGCTCGCCGGCGCTGATCACTCCCCAGCCGAGGTGGCCGCGGAGCATGCCGCCGAGGCGCTGGTCGCCGGCGATGGGCCGGTCGCGGTCGGCAGCGCCGGCAGCGGCCTGCAGGTGACACCAGAGCAGCACGCGCGTATCGCCGCACTGCGTGGTGGCGGCTACGGCCTACCCTCGCGCCTGGTCGCGACCTGGAGTCCGCGCCTCGGCCTGTCGTTGGCACGCGTGCGCGTGCACGACGACGCGCGCGCGGCACGCCTGTGCCACGAGTTGCAGGCGCAGGCCTTCACCGTCGGAGCCGACATCTTCCTGGGCGCCGGCGCGCCGTCCCTCGACAGTGCCGCCGGACTGCACCTGTTGGCGCACGAGCTGGCGCACGTGGCGCAGGGCGGCGACGGCGTGCAGCGAAGGATCGACCCGGCGCCGTCGCCGCTGCCCGCGGCCTCCAGCCGCGGCGGGCGCGCGCTGGCGGCATTGGCCCAGCTCGAGATCACCGGCGCCAAGCGCCGCCACCTGCCGCTCTACCAGCGCCTGGCGCAGCAGGGCGACCTGGTACGCCTGCACGGCTACGACCGCGAGGAGCCCAATCAGATCGACGTCTGGCGACGCGAGGTGGTAGTCGACGAGGGGCGCCTGCGCGCACGCCTGGCCGAGCACGCGCATGGCGGGCGTGCCCCGGCACGGCGCGGTGCGGCGCCCGCCGCGCCCAGGGACCCGGTGCCGGCCAACGACCGCGACGCCATGCACCTGCTGGTCGGCAACCGTCACCTGCGCGGCACCAAGCGCGAGGTCATGCGCATGCTGCAGATCCCGACCTGGGACCGCCAGGGCCGGCCGGTGCCGGGCAGTGGCCTCCAGGTCGACCACATCGTCGAGCTGCAGATCTCGGGCCAGCACGGCGAAGGCGTCGGCAACTCGCTCGAGAACATGGAACTGCTCGACCAGCCGGCGAATGGCCGCTCGGGTTCGCAGATCCGCCGGCGCATCTACGCCAAGGTCGCCGACTACCTCGCGACCCTGGCCTCGCCGCCCACCCGGCGCGCCTGGCTCGCACAGACCGACATCATCTTCGAGAGTGTGGTGGTGGTCGAGCCCGGCGACGAGGGCGCCTCGCGCTGGTGGACGCGCCAGGAGATCGCCGACGCGCTGCCGGCTGGGCGGGCGATGGTGCCCGAGGATGCGCCGCTGGAGGGCACGCCCGACCGTTTCGTGCTCGCCTCCGGTCCCGACGGCGTGTCGCTGGCGCGCCTGCCGACCAGCGCGCGCGCGCGGCGCATCGTGCCCACCGGCACGCAGGCGACGGCGCTCGCCGGGCTCACCATCACCAGCCTCGACGTAGGCACCAACCGCGGCAGCGCGGCGCGCGGCGACGAGGTCGGCACG
>JANPIY010000037.1:0-11086 GCA_031425255.1 Planctomycetota bacterium | reverse complement strand
AAAACGCTCGACCCGCGCCATCGGCGCGGGTCGAGCGGGAAACCGGCTGAGAGGCAGCGGCAGCTTGCCGCCAAGTCGATTATTTTCCTTCGGGCCCCGTAACAGGTACCGCCACAGGCGGTGCCGCTGGCGCCACCGGGGGCGCGGTCACCGCGGGTGCAACCACAGTGGGGGCTGCCACGGCTGCCGGTTGCTCAGCTGCGGGAGCCGCGGAAGCGTCCGCCGCGCCAGGCACGACGGGAGCGGTCGGCGTCGGTGTGGCAGTGCCAGCGGCCTGACGACGCTTGAGCGCCCAATACTGGCTCTTGGCCAGGTTCAGCAGCATGGTGGCATTGCTGTCCGATCGGTTGATCAGGGTCTCGAGCTTGGCGATGGCCTCATCCACGCGCTGCTGGGCGACCATGCTCTCCGCTGCACCCAGGGTGGCAGCGATCTGGCGATCGGGGTAGGTGGCACCTGCGACCTGTTCGACGCTCAGGTAGCTTTTTTCTGCGGCCGCGAATTCGCCGTTCTGGAACAGCACGGCGGCTTCGCTCAGGCCGACCGCGAGATCGAGGTCAGGATCGGTGGCCTTTGCGGCCAAGGTCCGGGCCTGCTCGACTGACGTCTTGGCTTCGCTCAAGGCGCTGCGATCGAGTTGGAGTTGAGCGAGTTCGAGTAGGGCCCGTGCGCGGTAATACGGCGTGACGGTCTCGTCGGCACCCACCGCGGCGAAGGCCTTGGTCGCCTCCTGCAGTTTGGCGGTACGTTGTCCCGGCTCACGCGACTGTTCAGCCTCCATGCGGGTGGTAGCGGCGTTGAGGAACTGGCTGGCGCTGGCGGCGATGGGGGTATCGCGCGTCGAGGCATGGGTCGCCACCGCCACCACGATGATCACCACCAGGGCGAGCACGATCAGCCATAGGCGTTTGGTGATGCGCTGAGCGAGTACTTCCAGCCGATCATAGAACGGGTCGGAATAACTGGTGGTTGGACCAGGGAGATCGGGTTGCTGAGCCATTGATGGACGCTTTCGCGGACGTGACGAAGTCAGGGGCCGGCAACAGGGGCCGGCCGCAGGCGGAGGCGGATGGTAGTGCGCCCAGCGGTGCGTCCAGTCTCAAGCACCAGTCGCTCCTGCCCCTTGTGCCACTCGATGCCGTCGTTGCGATTTGGGGCCTGCTTCCAGCCGCGCGCGATGAGATCGCGCTCCATTTCGCCGAGCAATTGGGCGGGAGGTTGCGGTTCGGAGGTTTCGCGCTGCTCCATCGTGACCTCGAAGCGGCGGACCGCGCCGCCGGCGAGCGTCACCGCCAACTGGTCCTGGCCGGAACTGAAGACGTAGCCACGCGGCAGAGGGATGTCGGCGAACTTCTCGGGAGAAAACGCGACGTGTGCCGTCGGTGGTGCGGTGGTGCGGGTCTCGTCGTCACAGCCCAGCAGCAGCACTGCGATCACACCGACGCCGATCCACCGCGAGCGCATGCCCGAGGTCAGGCTTGTTTGTAGGTGAACACACGACCGGCGATGAAGATCACGTCGCCCGGCTTGAGCATCGCATCGCTGACCTTCTTGCCGTTGACCTTCACCGCGCGCCAGCCGCCCAGAGCGATGAGGTGATGGCCGCCGGCCGCCTTGACGATCTTCGCCTGCACCGGTTTGACCAGGAAACCCTTGGCCGGGATGTCCGCCCCAGGGCTCGAACCGAGGGTGGTCTCGTCCTTGAGCAGGGGGACGTTCATCTGGCGGCCACCCTGATCGAGGGCGATGGCCATGCGCTTCTGGCCGGCGTCGCCGCTCGCCATGGCCTTCGCCAGGGCTGACTGGTCGACGAACATGGTCATTTCGCCACCCATGCCGGCGGCGTTCTTCTTGTTGGCATTGGGATCGGCGAACCCGTGTGCGTCGTAGAGCAGGCTGTGTTTGCCCATCACCACCCGGTCGCCGTGGTTCAGGCGGTGTTTGGTGACGCGCTGACCTCCGACGTAGGTGCCATTGTTCGAACCCTTGTCGACCACGCCCCAGCCATCGCCGTCGCGGACGATGGAGCAGTGGTGACGCGAGACGCCCAGATTGTCGACCACGATCTCGCAATCAGTCGCCCGGCCCACCCGCATCTCATCCTTATCCAGGGAGAAATCCCCCTGCGGATCTGCTCCAAACATGACGGTGATCTTAGCCATGCGAGACTCCTACGAGTTGAGGACCATATTTTGGCGGCGGTGATGGTCAATGTTGGCTCTCGAAGCGCGTGCTGAGGACAGCGAAGCGCGCTTATTACCGCGTACCCACGTCATTTCCTGGGGTGGGCTTCTACGCCATCAGGCCGGTTCGAGGCTGAGCCTTGCAAGCGATGGTGACGACGACACAGTCCGCCGCCGTCCACGATCGGCTCCCATCGTCTAGAGGCCTAGGACACCAGATTTTCATTCTGGCGACACGAGTTCGAATCTCGTTGGGAGTACTTTTTCAATCGCAGGCGATTTTCGCTCCTGACCACAGGCGCAGGCCTAAGACAGATGGCAACCGGAGTGGCAGCCGTGCCATGGCCATCGTCACGCACACTTCGTCCACGCTTTTCTCGGGGCTTCCTCCTTCGTTCAACCGTGCATGCGGTAAGAGCCGTGGCGGCTTCAACCGATGAGGGCGTTGGTCGCAGGTCGAGCGTCAGCGGTCGGCACCTGATTGGCCGCGAGGATCAGCGGCCGCAACAGATCGGCGAGCGCCTGTAGATTCACCGTGATCGATTCCAGATGGCTACCTCGCATGCGGTAGAGCTGCAGGTCGCGGGTCCTGGTGGACCAGCCGAAGGTATGGTCGGGATCGGTCGCGGCGAATTCATCCGACACCATCAAATGCGCATTGCTGGAGATCGGTTTCGGGACATAGGCGCTCGCAGCCCACACATATGCCGTCATCTGATCCTGCGCCGCTTTGGTCGAGATCACCACCGATCCGGTCAGGGTCGACGGGACGCGGACGTCGTTGGCCGCCGGCTTGCGCAGTCCGACCTTGGTCAGGGCCACCGTGATGAGTCCCAGCAGACTCAGTTCGCGCATACGGTCCATGCGCTGGTTGAGGCGGGTGAACAATGCCAATTGGCGGTCGGGGCTCATCCGCGTCATCAGCGCGGCGCCCTGGGTCAGGCGGCGGGTCAACCGCTCGGGCGGGTAGGTGCTGACCGAGTCGACCAGCGCGAGCAGGGCGATCTCCTCGCCTTGCTCGCGCAACTGGCGCGCAACTTCGTAGGCGATCATTCCGCCGATGCAGAAACCGCCGAGCAGATAGGGTCCGACGGGAGCGATCGCGCGGATCTCATGGACATAGAATGTGGCCAGTTCCTCGATGGTCGGGATCGGCTGGGTGAGATCGATGCGTTTGGGAACCAAGGCGTAGAAGGGCACCTCCGGACCGAGGCGGCGCGCCAGGCTGACACAATAATAGCCACCACCGAGGTAGTCCCCGTGCAGGAAGAAGAGCGGACGCACGGAGGCATCGCCGCTTTGCACCTTCAGCACCGGCCGGTCAAGGACGCTACTGTCGGAGAGGATCACCTCGCAGAGGCCGAGGATGGTCGGGTTGTTGAACAGCGCCGCCATCGGCAGGCGCCGGCCGATGTGCTGCTCGAGCGAGGTGATCATGCGATAGGCCAGCAGCGAATTGCCTCCGATGGCGAAGAAGTCGTCATCCAGCCGCACACCGCGCAGGTTGAGGACCTCCTCCCACAACTGGATCAACTGGTAATGCAGCGACAGTGACACCACCGGTGGCGGTACCTGACGGGCGTCCTCGAGCGGCTGGGCGGCGCTGGCCGCCGGCAGCGCCTGGCGATCGATCTTGCCGCTGGGCGTGGTCGGCAGGGCGGTGAGGTCCACGTAGACCGCGGGTACCATGTATTCCGGCAGTTGTTGACGCAGAAAGGCTCGGATTTCACCATGGTCGAGCGTCTGGCCGGGCTTGGCCACGAGGTAGGCGACCAGACGACGGTCGGCGCCCTCACCAGGAGCGGTGACCACCTGTTGATGGATCGCGGCATGCCGACCGAGTGCATTCTCGATCTCGCCGAGCTCGATGCGGAAGCCGCGGATCTTCACCTGATCGTCGGCGCGGCCGAGGAATTCGATCACGCCATCGGCCTGCCAGCGCGCGAGATCGCCGGTGCGATACATGCGCTCTTGCGGAAAGAAGGGATCGCTGACGAAGCGTGCGCTGGTGAGTTCGTCGCGTCCAAAGTAACCCTTCGCCAGCACCGCCCCGCCGAGATGGAGTTCCCCGGTCACTCCCACCGGCACCGGCTGCTGATGCCGGTCGAGGATGTAACAGCGGGCGTTGGCGATCGGCTTGCCGATCGGCGGCAACGCCGGCCACGAGCGTGGATCGCCGCTCAGGTCATGGCAGGTGACGACGTGGGTCTCGGAGGGCCCATAGTGGTTGTGCAGCGTGCACAAGGGCATGCGCGTGAACCAGGCCACCAGCGCCGGGGTGATCTGCAACTGCTCGCCCGCGGTGATCATCTCGCGCAAGGTGATAGTGCCGTGATGGCGGTCCGCGGCTTCCGCCAATTGCTGCAAGGCGACGAAGGGCAGGAACAAGCGGTCGATGCGCTGCTGCTGGAGATGCTGCAGCAGCTGATCGGGGTCGCGCCGGACCTGATCGTCGATCAGCACCAGGGTCCCGCCTGCGGCCCAGGTCGAGAAGATCTCCTGGAACGACACATCGAAGCCGAGGGGGGAGAATTGCAGGGTGCGCCCCGCGCCGTGGCGAGAGGTAGCGAGCTGCCAGTGGATCAGGTTGGCCAGCGGCTCATGCGGCATGTCGATGCCCTTGGGTTGGCCGGTCGAACCCGAGGTGTAGATGATGTAGGCGCTCTGCCCTGGGCGGTCCGTCAGGGCTGGTGCAGCGGTCGCCTCCAGGCGGAGATCCTCGCCCTCGGCATTGATCACCAGCACCGTGGTACCGAGGTCCGCGGCCAAGCGGCGCTGCGCGATCAGCGCGCCGACCTTGGCGTCGGCGAGCATGAAGATGCGACGAGCTAGCGGATACGTCGGATCGAGCGGCACATAGGCGCACCCGGCCTTGAGCACGCCCAGCACCGCCACCAGCATCTCGAAGGAACGGTCGACGCAGATCGCCACCCGTCCACCGGGCTCGACGCCCCGTTGATGCAGGACCCGCGCCAGATGGTTGGCGCGCTGATCGAGTACGCGGTAGGTCAGCTCGCGGCCGCTCTGCAAAACCGCGACCGCGTCAGGGGTGCGCTGGGCCTGTTCCTCCACCAGGCGATGGACCACCTGCGCACCTTCCCAGCGCATGGTGGTGCGGTTGAAGTCGTGCAGCACCCGCGTGCGTTCCCCGCGTGCGAGCAGCGGAAGGGTCGAGATGGGAATCGTGGCTGCCGCGAGGGCGCTCCGCAGCAGGGTCACATAATGATCCATCCAGGCGCGCACGGTGGCGGGCTCGAAGAGATCGCTGTTGGCTTCCCAGTAGCAGACCTGCCCGCCGTCCTCGCTGGCGATCTCCAACAGCAGGTCGAACATCGCGGTGCCGGGATCGAGCTGTTCGCGCGTGGTCTGCAAACCGGACCAGCGGGGCGCGTCGGTGGCATTCACCACCGAGAACAAGGTCTGGAACACGGGATGGACGCCCATCATGCGCTCGGGTTTCAAGGCGGTGACCACGCTCTCGAACGGGGCATCCTGATGCTGCAACGCCTCCACCGCTGCGGCCTTCGCCTGGGTCAGGACTGTTTCGAAGGTTGGATCATCGCTGAGTCCGGCGCGGATCACCACGGTGCTGACCAGGAATCCATGCACCTTTTCGAGCTCGATCCGCTGGCGACCCGCGACCGGCGTACCTACCAGCAGATCGCTCTGCCCCGACAGCCGGTGCAGCAGCACCTGGTAGACCGCGAGCATGACCATGAAGGCCGTGGCGCCGCGAGCCTTGGCGAAGGTCGCGACGGCCTGGACCAGATCCGGCGGCACCACACACGTGAGGAAGAAGCCACGTCCCGATGATCTCGGGGGCCGCGGATGGTCGCCAGGCAATGCCAGCACGGGGAGCCGGCCAGCGAGGCGTTTGGTCCAATAGGCGAGGTCGTCGGCGAAGGCTCCGGACTGCTCACGCTCGCGCATCCAATGCGAGACGTCCGCATAGGTGGGCAAGGCCTGCACCGGAGCTATCGGCGTGACGGTCCCCATCGCTGCAACGCCTAACGTCAGCGTTTGCTGGTAAGCGGCGGCGAGCTCCGCCAACAGCAGGTCGACCGACATGCCGTCAGTGATCAGGTGGTGGATGACCAGGACCAGCAGGTGTTCGTCAGCAGGGCTGCTCAGGACCGAGATCCGCAGCAAGGGCTCCTGACCATGCATGAAGGGGCGCAGGATCAGCGCCCGCACCTGGTCATGCCACGCTTCTTCCAGCGCCGCGGTCGCCACCGTCATGGCGACGGTCGGTCGGATCTCCTGATGAGCATGGCCGTCCTGCTCGCTGATCACCGTGCGGTAGATGGCGTGCCGCTCGACCACCAGGTTGAGGGCTGCGACGAGCGCCGTGTGGTCGAGCCGGCCGCGCATGCGCAGCAGACGTGACATGTGGTAGGCGGTCTCCCCGCCCGCCATGGCGATGGTGACCCACACCTGCTGCTGCGCTGGCGACAAGGGCGCGACCGTACCCTCGCGATGCGGGATGAGGCTGTCGCTGGCTGCGCCGGTGCCTCGCTCGCTGAGGCGTCGTTGCAGCAACGCGCGCTTTTCCGGGGTCAACCGGGCCAGACGGCTCTGGATATCCTCACTCACGTGGTGCCTTCTTCCCGGGCCAAGGCACGCGCCTCCTCGTCGCTCATCCCTTCGATCTCGGCGAGCAGACCCTCCAGGTCCTCACCTTGCTGCGCATCGAGGTGGCTGGCCAGCTCGCTGAGCACGCTGTGCTGGAAGAAGACGCTGAAGGCCAGTTCCACCTCCAGCTCCTGGCGCACGCGGGCACGTACCTTCATCACCAGCAGCGAATGGCCGCCGAGGGCGAAGAAATCATCCTCGCGACCGACGTGATCGACACCGAGCACGGCCTTCCAGATGGTGGCCAGCGCCCGTTCGTTGGCAGTGGCTGGTGCGGTGGTGACGGTTCTGGACGCGGTCGCTCCCGGGGCCGGCAGGGCCTTGCGGTCGAGTTTGCCGTTGGCGGTGCGCGGGAATGCCGTCAGCACGACGATGGCGGCCGGCATCATGTAGGGGGGCAGGCGATCACGCAGGCAGGTGCGAACCTGCTCCAGCGGGAAGTGGTCGGGGTCGTCGGCCACGACGTAGGCGATCAGTTGCTGTTCCGTGCCGGTGTCCCGGGCCACCGCCGCGCATTCGCGGACGGTGGGATGCGACGACAGCGCCGCCTCGATGTCGCCGAGCTCGATACGGAAACCGCGGATCTTCACCTGGTGATCACTGCGGCCAAGGAATTCGATCCGTCCATCCGGGCGGTAGCGGGCGACGTCGCCGGTGGCATAGAGCTTGAGCTGCGGCTCGTGGTGGAAGGGATCGGAGATGAAACGCGCGGCGGTCTGCTCCGGCAGGTTGACGTAGCCGCGGGCGAGCCCGTCGCCACCGATGTAGAGATCGCCGACCACGCCGATGGGTTGTGGCCGCATGCGCTGATCGAGGATGTGGAAACGGGTATTGGCGATCGGCGTGCCGATCAGCACCGGCCCGCTGCCGGCTTCGACGCGGTCCGCCGACGACCACACCGTGGTCTCGGTCGGTCCGTACATGTTCCACAATTCACCGCACAGTGGCAGCAGGCGGTTGGCCAGCTCGCGGCTGAGCGCTTCGCCACCACACAGCAGTTTGATGCGGGGAGCGCCTGGCCACTCGGCCTCGAGCAGTAGGCGCATGGTCACCGGCGTGGCCTGGAAATGGGTCGCACGGGTGGTGTCGAGCAGGGCGGCCAGCAGCCGGCCATCCGCTGCCGTCTCGCGCTCGGCGATCACCACGGTCGCGCCGGTGATCAAGGGCGCGAACAGTTCCAGCACCGCGATATCGAATGAGATGGTGGTCACCGCAACCAGGCGGTCTCCGGCTTTGATGCCTGGGCTGGTCCGCATCGAGGAGAGGAAGTTCACGGCGGCACGGTGCGGAATCTGCACGCCCTTGGGGCGCCCGGTGGATCCCGAGGTGTAGATCACGTAGGCGAGGTCGTCGGCGGTGGCCGGTGGTAACGAGCTGGTGCTCATCGGCACCGCTCGCTGGTCCCAGCCGGCATCGAGCGTGAAGACCGGCACCGTGGCGTCGGCGAAGGCCTGCCACTCGTCCCCTTGCGTCACCACCAGCGCTGGCCGCGCATCGGCGATGATCTGGGCGATGCGCGCCGCGGGATAATGGGAGTCGAGCGGGATGTAGGCAGCGCCTGCGGCCAGGGTGCCCAACAGTGCCACCGGCAGGTCGAGTCCACGCGGCACGCACACCGCCACCAGGCTCCCGGCGCCAATGCCACGGGCGCGCAAGTGAGCGGCGAGGAGCGTTACCCGTCGAGCGAGCTGCTCGTAGGTCAGCTGGTGGGCGCCTGTGACCACCGCGATGCTGGCGGGGGTGCGCGCGACCTGTTCCTCGATCAGGTGGTGCAGGCAACGATCACGTGGATATGGCTGCGCGCTGGCGTTCCACTCGTTGAGGATCTGATGGAGTTCGCTCGCGGACAACAACGGCACCGCGCGGACCGTACTGGCCGGGGTCTCGATCATCGCCTGCAGCACCGCGAGGAAATGAGTCTGCAACCGCGCGATGGTGCCGGGGTCGAACAGATCCCGGTCGTATTCCCAGGTCGCCGCAAGTCCGTGCCCATCGTGTTCGAGATAGAGCGTGAGGTCGAGTTTGGTCGTGCCATTGTCGACTGCGAACTGGCGCGCGCTCAGGCCGCTGAAATGGAGCTCGCCGACCGGGTCGTCCTGGTAGGCGATCATCGCCTGGAACACCGGCGAACGGCTGAGATCTCGACGCACGCCAGCCACTTCGACGATGGTTTCGAAAGGCAGGTCCTGATGCGCCAGGGCGGCCACCTGACTGGCCCGCACCCGTTCCAGGACCGTCGCCAGGGACGGATCTCCGCTCAGGTCGACGCGCACCGGCAGGGTGTTGACCAGCATGCCCACCACCGCCTCGAGATCCGGGGTCTGACGCCCGGACACCGGGATGCCCACGACCACGTCGTCCTGGCCGGCATAACGGGCGAGGAGGACCTGGAAGGCGGCCAGCAGTCCCATGAAGGGGGTAGTGCCGGAACGGCCGGCCAGACGTCGCAGGCCCGTCACCAGGGCTTCCGGCACCACCGCCTGGTGGATCGCCCCGCGGTAGCGCTGCTCGGCCGCACGTGGCCGGTCGGTCGGCAGGTCGAGCGGACGCAGCGCGCCGAGCCGCTCGCGCCAGAAGGCCAGCTGACGCTCGCGCTCGTCGCTCGACAGGTGTTGACGCTGCCACGCGACCACATCCGGCTGCTGCACCCGGACGTCCTCCAGAGTCCGGCCAGCATAGAGCAGCGACAATTCGCGGAACAGTACTGCCAGCGAGGCGCCGTCGCACACCGCATGATGCACGCAGATCAACAGCGCATGGTCCTCAGCGGCGAAACGCACGAGATGGAAACGGACCAGCGGCCCGCGTTCGAGGTCGAACGGTCGGGCGGCTTCAGCATGGCTGATCTCATCGAGCGCTCCCTGCCGGGAGGTGGCCGGCAGAGCCGAGCGGTCGGTCAGCGGCAACGGTACCGGCGCCGGCGACAGCACCGCCTGCCAGAGGTGGGTCTCATCGCTGAAGAAGACCGTGCGCAACGCGTCGTGCCGTGCGACCAGCTGGTCCAGGGCGCGGTGGAGTGCATCGACCGTTAGCAGGCCGTTCAGGCGGATGCCGAGGCAGATGGTGTAGGCTGCGGTCCCTGGGGCGAGACCTTCGATGAAGGAGATACGTTCCTGGGCGAAGGATGCCGGGAAGACCGGGACAGCCGCAAGGCCCGGATGGGCGCCCAGGAGTCGCAGGTCATCGCGCGGCGCTGTGGTGATGGACGTGTAGTTGGGTGCGAGCGCGACGGCGGCCGGGCCGCCCGCCTGGGCACGTGCCGACAGCAGGCTGGCGATGGTGCGATGCTGGAACAGGTCGCGCGGGGTGCAGGCGATGCCGTTCGCGCTGGCCCTGCTGGCGATGCGGAAGACCAGCAGCGAATGGCCGCCCAACTCGAAGAGGTCGTCCTCGACCCCGACCTCAGCGCGCCCGAGCACATCGCTCCAGATCGCCGCCAGCGTGCGTTCGTCTGCGCTGCGTGCGGGAACCATGACACGTGCTGTGCGCAGTCCGCCCCACTCTGGAGTTGGCAGCGCCTTGCGATCGAGTTTGCCGTTGACGTTCAGCGGCATCGCCGGCACCGCCATGATGACCGTAGGCACCAAGTAGGCGGGCAAGCGCTCCTGCAGGCTGGTGCGCAGCGCTTCGGCGTCGAAGGGATCGGCATCCTTGTGCACCACATACGCCACCAGGTGCTGCTGTTGGTCAATGGTCAGCGCCTGCACGGCGCATTCGCGCACCGACGCATGCGCCAGCAAGGCGGCCTCGATCTCGCCGAGTTCGATGCGCAGGCCCCGGATCTTCACCTGATGATCGAGCCGGCCGAGGTACTCGACGGCGCCGTCCACGCGGCGTCGCGCAAGGTCGCCGGTACGATACAGCCGGGCGGCGGGTTCATGGGAGAAGGGATCGGCGACGAAACGCTCGCTGGTGAGCTCAGGACGATGGTGGTAACCGCGTCCGACCCCGACTCCGCCGATGTAGAGCTCGCCCGGCACGCCGAGCGGGACCGGCTGCAGATGCTGGTCGAGTAGATGGATCTGGAGGTTGGCGATGGGATGCCCGATGGGCACCGAGCGGGTCGGATCACCACGCCGGCAGGTCCAGGCGGTGACGTCGACCGCGGCTTCAGTGGGCCCGTACAGGTTGTGCAGCGCACAGTGCGGCAGACGGGCGAAGAACCGCTCCTGCAGATCGAAGGACAATGCCTCGCCGCTGGCGATCACCGCGCGCAACCCGGTGCAGGCGGTCGAACCCGCCTCGTCGACGAACAATTGGAGCATCGACGG
>JANPIY010000036.1:0-4089 GCA_031425255.1 Planctomycetota bacterium | reverse complement strand
GCTCTGTGGCTATGCCTTCCGCTTTCGCTGGTCCATCCTCACCGGAACGGCCGGGGTTCGTGGTGTTCGTCGAGCAGTCCCATGTAGGTCGCTTCGTCGATCTCGTAGGCGCCGAAGCGTTCCATGTGCGGGGTCTGCTGCTGGCAGTCGAGCACGGCGAAGCCGTTGGCCTGCAGGCGTTCGACCAGGGCCATGATGCACAGTTTCGAGGCATCGGGGGCGCGGTGGAACATGCTTTCACCGCAGAAGACGCCGCCGATGGCGAGGCCGTAGCAGCCCCCCACCAGGTCGCCGGCGGCGTCCCAGGCTTCGACCGAATGGGCGTGCCCCTGCTGATGCAGCGCGGTGTAGAGCCCTTCGATGTCGCCGGAGATCCAGGTGCTCTTGCGCTCGGCACACGCAGCGATCACCCAGGCGAAGGACTGATCGATGGTCAGGCGGTAGGGCTGGCGGTTGCGCGCGACCTTGTCCAGGCTCCTGGGTACGCGCCAGCGATCCCAGGTGATCACCGCACGCGACTGCGGGCGATACCAGCGCAGCCGACCCGCACGTGCATCGGCCATGGGGAAACAACCCTGGCGATACGCCGCCAGCACCACCTCGGGCGTGATGGTGAAACCATCGGCGTCGATGACCGCGTCGGGCGTCATACTCCGACGATCCCCATCAGCTCCCCAGGGTTCTGGGCGGTGGCGTCCACCACCTCGCCATCGCTGTGGCCCATGCCCCAGGCGCAGAACAGCACGCGGCAGCCGGCGGCACGCCCGGCGCGGATATCGGTGTGGTGATCGCCGATCATCCACGAGCGCGCGGGGTCGCCGTCCAGGTCCTGCAAGATGCCGGACAGTTGCCCAGGGTCGGGTTTGCGCGGTCCATCGCCGCCGCGCACGGCGGTGATGTGGTCATCCAGGCCGCAGCGGTTGAGGATGAGCTCGGTGAACACCAACGGCTTGTTGGTCGCCACCCCCAGCCGCCAGCCAGCGGCGCGCAGCTGGGTGAGCGCCGCGAGGATGCCGTCGAATGGCTGGGTCGTATCGCAGCAGTGTTCGTGGTAGTAGTTGGCGAACACCTGCTTCGCTGCCGGCTGCAGCGCGCGGTCGGCTACCAGGCGCTCGATCAGCTTGTCGAGCCCGTCACCGACGAAGCCCACCACCTGCGCCAATGGCAACGCCGGCAGACCGAGCGCGATGCGGGCGTGGTTGCCGGCCGCGGCGAGATCGACCCGGCTGTCGATCAGGGTGCCGTCGAGATCGAAGATGAGGACACGGTTCATGCAGGAGGCGGACCCGGCCGCAGCAGGGGACGAGGGGGGATGGACCGCTTCACCCCTTGGGATCGAGCTGGTCCCACTCACCGCTGCCGCCCGAGTCATCGACCTTCGGCAGCATGCTGACGGCGAAGATGGTCAGGTCGTCGTCGAGCTGGCCCTTCACATGGGCGATGACATCGGCGGCGATGGCGTCGACGGTGTCCTGCGCCGGCTTGTCGAGATTGCTGAGCAGGCTGGCGTAGAAACGCATCTCGCCGAACTCCACCGACTCGCCATCCATCGCCTCGGTCACGCCGTCGGTGTACTGCACCAGCATGTCGCCTGGGCTGAGGTGGATCATCTCCGCGTGGATGCTGCCGGCGAAGATCGGGCCGGCGGCGAGCCCGATGGCCATGCCGGTCTTGCCGACCTTGCGCATGATGATGTCGCCATCGGCGCTGACCATGATGCCGGCATGGTGGCCGGCGCGCATGCAGCTCACGCTGCCGCTGACCGGATCGAGTTCCGCGGCGAACAAGGTGATGAACTGCCCAGGCAGCAGGTCGGCCCTGATCTCGTCGTTGAACTGCACCATCAGGTTGCCCATGTTCGAGATGTTGCGGGCGAGGAAGCGCAGGGTCTTCAGCGCCGTGGCCACCACCAGGGCGGCCTGCATGCCGTGGCCGCTGACATCGCCGATGACGAACAGCAGATGGCCGTTCTTCATGGTGATGACTTCGTAGAAGTCGCCGCTGACGCCGCTGTGCGGTTTGAAGTGCACGGCGAATTCGTAGCCCTCGACCGTCGGCAGATCGGCCAGCATGTTCTGCTGGACGTTGCGCGCCTTGGCCATGTCCGAGGACAGCTCGTTGGCGGCCTGGGTGGTGGCCTCGCCGCGACCGAGGCCGAGCGCCTGGATCTTGTTCGAGAGCGTCTGGCTATCGAGCAGCCGGCCGCTGAGAGCCTCCGGACAACCGCACAGCACGCGCGCCATGGCGGTGATGGTGTGCGAGGTGATCTTGCCGTCCTCGCGCACGATGTCGGCGACCAGTTCGCCGTTGAAGGGGTTGAGCCAGCGGCCATCGCGGCCGAAGATGCGCAGCCGTGGTTCGACCGGCAGCAGACGCATCAGGTCGATGCGCCAACGCACGATCTCGAGCTGCTGGCGCGGCATCGGCTGGCGATCGCGCCATGAGCCGCTCTCGATCAGGTGGGCGCGCGCGGCCTCGGCCCGGCCCTGCGTCGCCGACACCGCCTGGCCGCTGAAAGGGTCGATCCACTGCTGGTCGCCGGTCATGACCTGGAAGAGCGGATCGTTCTCCAACTGGCGCAAGAGATCAGGCGGCAGCGGGCGACGGATCTGCTTGAGTTGGTTCCCGAGGTGCCCCGGTGGCGGCCGGCGCTGACCCGTGGAGCTCGTCGCAGGCAAGCCGCGACGGTTTGGCTGCTGACCGTAACGTTGTCCAGGCAAAGGCTTACGAGGTGGTGGCGGCACTCGGTGGTTTCCTCGCCAGGGCATACGAAGCGCCTGCGGGCGGTCAATGAAACCCTGACACCAGAGGTCGTGGGCGCGGGGTGCACCGGGCTGGCCACCACGTCAGCCCCCCTAGCCATTCAAGGGCACCTGCATCGATCGCAGCACTGCGGGCCCACTCTGACGGTGATGGCCCCTCCCCTTGCAACGGAACGGCGTTCAGCGTCGACGCGCCGGCGCCAGCGGCGTCGCCGGCAGTTCGCCGCGCAGCATGCGCCCGGCCAGACCGGTCAACCACAGGTAGTGATCGCTCGGCAGGCCGGGGTCGGTGAGGAACGGGCTCTCGCCCACCGGCGGCGTGCTGGTGCATTTGAAGATCGCGGTGCCCTCGTCGAGTTCGTCAAACATCGCGACAGAGAGCATGGTCGCGCCACCGAGCTTCGCCCCCAGGCATTGGCGCCAGAGGAACTCGCCTTTCAGGCGGGGGATCTGCTCGAACGTCGCCTGCCCGGCGCGCAGGTTGTGCCAGCTGAAGCCGGGCCAGACCACCGGCAGGTACTGGCGTTTCTGCTCGGCACACCAGGCCAGGTCCGGCGCGATGGCTTTCTTCTGCAGGTCCTCGGCCGAGCGCTCGGCGCCGAAACGTCCCACCGCCCAAGGACTGATGATGTCGGCCTTGAGCATGACGCGGTGCAGCTCGGCGTCGGCGATGGCGTCGCCCTTGCGCTCACGCCAGTAGTAGGGCACGCCGATCATCACCGTATTGCCGCCGTAGACCGGATCGTTCTTGAGGAAATCGATCAGCCGTTCGCAATCCCCCAGGGTATAGCCGCGGTCGTCGTTGAAGCCGATGCCCCACACCGCCACCAGCGGCTTGCCGCCATGGCGCAGGTAGGCGTGGTCGCGGGCATCGCGTCCGAGCTTCATGCGCTCCACCAGCACCCGCCAATCCTCGAACACCTGCGCGAAGTTGTCGGAGCGCATGCCCGAGAGGTCGTACATCACCGCATAGCCGCGGCCGTGGCGGTTGGCCGCCTCACGCGCATGACGCAGTACGGTGTTGCGCTGGTTGAAGGCGCGCGGATCGCGCACCTCGTTGGCGAAACGCTGGACGAGGGCGCCGTCTATGCCGTAGTCCTTCATCCAGGCGAAGTGCGTCGCCACGGTGTCGCGGCGGTAGGAACTGAAGATCTCAGCCACGGCGCCGTCGGCGTGACGAAAGGCGGTGGGGAAACGATCGGCCTTGGGCAACTCGCTCACATCGGGCCAGATCTCGATGCCGCAGAAGCCCGGACTGAACTTTCCGGCTCGTCCGTAGTGCACCCAGCCGCGGCCGGTGCCGTCCCCTGGGACACCGAACCAGCCC
>JANPIY010000035.1:0-4003 GCA_031425255.1 Planctomycetota bacterium | reverse complement strand
GGCGGGGGACGTCGCCATCGAAGCGGTCATCACTGGCACCGACGGCGTCGAGGCCAAGCGCTTCCAGACCACCGTGCCCGCCCAGGCCAGCGCGCGCCAGACCGTGAGCGTGGCCTGGCCGTGGACCGACGCCAAGCGCTGGGATGTCGGCCAGCCCAATCTCTACGTCGCCACCATCTTCGCACGCGGAGCCGGAATCACTGACGCCTATGCGCAACGCTTCGGCTTCCGCGAATGCTGGGTCGACGGTCGCAAGCTGATGCTCAACGGCAGCGAGTGGCGTATGCGGCCGCAGTTGGGACATCCGGATACCACTGAGAAAGCGGCGGAGGTGCTCGCGCGTGGTCACAACTTCTGCGAGCTGTGGCCCGACGATCCGTGGGAGCGCAGTGCCATGGGCTACCAGGAATGTTATCCCATCGCCGACGCTGCCGGTCTACCGATCAATGGCGTCACCGCGCACATGGGCTGGCACGGCACCAATATGCTCTCCCCGGATCGCGTCGCCGGCTATCGCGCCGCCTGCGTCCGGCTGATGCGACGGGCCCGCAACCATCCGTCGATCGTGATGTGGGGGACCAGCGGCAACATGACCGGCGGTGCGCTCAATCCCGCCACCGTCGGCCAGCGCGAGGCCGCGCGCGCGGAAGACGCCAGACCCGATCCGAAGGATTCCGCAGCCACCGCCACCCGCGCCAAGGCCGGGGTCGACATCCATCACGAGCTCGACGCCACCCGGCCGGTGTTCATCCACAACGGCGGCTCGAATGGCGATCTCTACACCATCAACAACTACCTGGTCGGGATCCCGCTGCAGGAGCGCGAAGAATGGCTGTCGACCTACGCCGAGAAGGGCGACATGCCGCTGTGGTACGTGGAGTTCGGCACGCCGGTGTCATTCGATTACATGCGCGGGCGCAAAGGCTTCATCCTGGCAGCGACGAGCGAGCCGCTATTCAGCGAATACCTGGCGATCGAGCTGGGGTCGTCCGCCTACCGGGACGAGACCGCGGCCTATCGCGCGGTCATCCGCCAGAAATTCCAGAAGGAGCAGACCTATGCCTGGATGCATATGGAACCGAGCTTCTTCCGCCTGCCCGCCTTCCTCGAAGTGCAGGAGCGTTTCATCACCAACACCTGGCGCAGCTGGCGCACCATGGGCAGCACCGGCGGCATGATCCCATGGGATGACGGGTATTATAAGCTCGATGGCAAGGTCACCCGCGCCGGCACGGCCATGCAGGCGGCCAACGGCCCGACGCTGGCGTGGATCTGCGGTGCAGCGATCGAGGGTGATCGCGCCGCTTTCACCGCCAAGGACCATGCGTTCAGCGCCGGCGCGCGTGTCACCAAACGGGTGGCCCTGCTCAATGACAGCCGCGCCCCGCGCTCCTGGTCGCTGACCTGGAAGGCGACCCTCGACGGGCGCGAGATCGCCACCGGACGCGCCCAGGGCAAGCTCGAGGTCGCCGAGACTACCTTCGCCCCGCTCGCGTTCGCGCTGCCACTGAAACTGGACGCCGCCAAGAAAGACGGCGAGATCACCATCGAAGTGAGCATCGGCGACGCCAAACACAGCGACCGCTTCGCCTTCCGCGCCTTCGCGGCCCCGGTCGCGGTGCGTGGAGACGTCCTGGTCCACGATCCCGCGGGACGCACCAGCGCGCTGCTCAAGCAGCTCGGCTATCGGGCCGTGCCGTGGACCGGCGCCGCGGATGCGAACCGCCTGCTGGTCATCGGCCGTGGCGCGCTCTCCGACGTCAAGCCACTGCCGGGAGATCTCGTCGCCTTCATCCGCGCGGGCGGGCGCGCCATCGTCCACGCGCAGGATCCGCACCACCTCCGCGACCAGCGCGGACTGCGCGTCTCGCACAAGGCCTCGCGCCGGGTCTATGCGGTCGATCCCGCTCATCCGGCCGTGGCGGGGCTCGACTCAGAGGATCTGCGCGACTGGACAGGACACGGCACCCTCCTCGAAGGCAAACCCGACTACGTCAACGGCAGTGGTCCCGACATCGTCATCGCCAAGGACACCAACTGTCCCGCCACCGGCTGGCGCTGGGGTCTGCGCGGCACGGTCGCGACGGCCGCGACCGAGAAGCCGCACCGCAGCGGCTGGCGTCCGCTCCTGGAGTGCGAGTTCGACCTCGCCTACAGCCCGCTGATGGAACTCGACCTGGGCCGCGGGCGCGTGCTGTGGTGCCAGCTCGACCTCGAGGATCACGCCGCGAGTGACCCGGCGGCGGCGCGCCTGGCGCGCCAGGTGTTGGAATACGCGCGCACCGCCCCGCTGGCGCCCCGCGTGGAGGCGACCTACGTCGGCGGCGATCGCGGTGCGGCGCTGCTCGACCAGGTCGGGTTGATGTACCAGCGCGCGGCGGCGCTGCCGCGCAGCGGTCTGGTGGTGATCGGCGCCGACGCGACGGTCGATCGCGCCGCGCTCGAGGCCTTCGCCGAGCGTGGGGGAAGCGTGCTGGTACTGCCGCGCGCACAGGTCGATGCGGGCCTGGGCGTGCGTCTGGTCGAGCGCGCCGATCATCTCGGCTCGCTGGCGCCACCGGCGTGGCACCAGTGTCGCGGCCTGAGCGCCTCCGATCTGCGCATGCGCGCCGAGAGCCCGGCCTGGGTCATCGCCGACGGCGTCGAGACCGGCGCCGACGGTCTGATCGGTCGCCGGGCAGTGGGCACCGGGGTGATGGTCTTTTGCCAGGTCGACCCCGAACGCTTCCATGCCGATGAGCGCACCTACCTGCGGATCAGTCGTTGGCGATCAACGCGTACCGTGGCGCAACTGCTCGCGAACCTCGGTGGCGCCTTCCACCTCGACGTGCGCGTCTTCGCCAAGTCCGCGCCGGTGCCAGGACCCGGTCTCTACCATGCCGACTATCGCACCGACTGGGCACTCGGCGACGAGACGGCGCGGTTCTACAACTGGTGAGCGCGCGGCCTAGGTCCCGCTTAGGGGCTGATCGCCTGCCGTGTCGCCCACGTTGGCATGGTCTTCCGTCGTGCCACCTGCTTCGCCGGGACCGCCGGCGATGATGACAGACCGCTACGGTGCCAGCGCTTCAGAAATCGTCGGCCCCCGGCGCGGGAGCATCCATGGGCACGGGCTCGGGCCAGGGGAACGCAGTGTTGAGATAGTCTTTCTGCTGGTCTATCGCACGCCGGACGATGGCGACCACGCGCTTATCGGCCTCGTGATCCAGGATGACGCGCAGCTCCTGCAGTTGTCGCGCGAGCTGAACCGGGCGGATCCGATCCGCCTGCGTCGCATGCGCGAGTCGCGCCAGCGTCTGGCCGGCCATCGCGCGCACCCGCGATTCAGCGTCGCCACGCGCGGCGAGCACGAGCGTATCGGCGAGTCCGGTATACGCGCTTCCAGGGATGGCGGGGAGCGGCCACGGGAACGACGCCTTGGCCGCGGCGAACCGCACCCCGGCGTCGGGATCGCTGGCGAGGATCGACGCCAGGCGGGCGAAGACGGCTTCGATCCCCGCCGGTGTCGCGCGGAAGACCTGATGGCGGGAGAGGGCAATCGTCCGAACGCGTGGACTGCGGTCCGTCGTCGCCCGCTCGAAAGTCTGCGTGACGAGTGGTTCATCGCCTGCGTGCCCCAGGACCGCCTCAACGGCAGTGGCGCGGATACGCTCATCCGCATCGCTCATCCACGCTGCCAGGATCGGTCCGGGAACCTCCCCTCGCCTGATGGCGTTTCCGCACCTGCCGATCGCCGAGATCCGGACCGAGCGCTCGGGGTCGTTGCTGGCGAGGTCGATGGCGCGTTGCGTCGCCGGGCCTCCGCGCCAAGCGAGCGCAGCGGCAGCGACCTCCCGCTGCCGCAGCGGATGTCCCGGCTGGACCATGGCCATGAGCGCAGCCAAGGTCTCGGGCGTACTGCCGAGGGCCTGCACGTGCAGATGGAAATGCTGGTCATCCACCGCGGGGATGGTCCCCAGCAGCACCCGATCAGCGGCGGGATGGCGCATCTGCGCCAGGGCGT